>JAOAFH010000127.1 GCA_026416355.1 Clostridiales bacterium
TGATTTTTTCTTTAAGTTATATCTTTCGATTGTCTTGCTTATTATATTGCCTGATTTGCCATATAGAAAAGCATCGTTTACTGCCTTTTCTATATCATAGTGTGCCTTAAGACTTTTGTAGTCAATTGAGTATGTTTTATCTCCATGAAACATCTCTATTTTTTTGTTATCAAATTTCTTATTAAATTTTTCCTCCAATAATGCCTTTGCTTCTTCCTTAGTCTTTCCACCAACATATTCATTGTTTATATATATACCTTCAAAAATCTTATCTGCAGCTTTAGTTGTATTATTTAAAACAGCTATGGCAGACATAATAAAAGATAGAACTAATAATGATAATAATATAATTGCTAATTTTACACTTTTCTTCACAGTATCCCTCCCTTAATTCAGCAAATTAATTATAACATTTATATAAAATATTTTGAAGAAATTTATAATAAATGTAATAATAATTTTTATAGTTTTCTCTCATTATAATAATCACAATAATTATTTATATTGCATTCTTCACATTTTGGCTTTCTTGCACTACATATATACCTTCCATGCCATATTAACATATGGTGCGCCCTTGACCACCATTCCTTTGGAATGTTTTTCATTAGTTGCAGCTCTGTTTCATCAACATTATTAGATTTTGCAAGTCCAATTCTATTTGAGACTCGATATACATGGGTATCAACCGCAATTGCATCCTTGCCAAATGCATTTGACAAAACTACATTGGCTGTTTTTCTTCCAACCCCTGGTAGTTTTACAAGCTCCTCTAGAGTATCTGGAGCTATCCCATTATATTTTTCTAAAATAATTTTACTTGTCTCCTTTATATTTTTAGCCTTATTTTTATAAAATCCACATGTTTTTATATAATTCTCTAATTCTTCAATAGGAATTTTTACAAAGTCCTCTGGTGTGTTATATTTTTTAAATAAAACCTCAGTAGCTTTATTGACGGTTATATCTGTTGTTTGGGCAGAAAGCATAGTTGCTATTAATAGTTCAAATGGAGTTCTATAATTTAGAGCACAACCTAAATGTCCATATTTTTCATTTAGTAGTTCAATTATTTTATTCACTCTTGTTTTTTCCATAAACATCACCTAAAATTAATTTTAGCTAATAACATTTTAACACAAGAAAATAATTTTTCAATTTATTAATCAACCAAGGATGGTGTTGGATTTGCAAATTAAAAGCAATATTATTAGTTTTGCCAATTCCATAGGAATTGAATACATTGGTTTTTGTTCTGCAAATTTTTCTAAGGATTTTATAAAACGTTTAGAGTATAGTAAACAAAATGGCTATAATTGCGAATTTCAAGAGCAAGATATTTTAAAAAGAGTAAATGTTTTTGATTGTATGGAAGATGCAAAAACTTTTATTTCTATTGCAATTCCATATAAAACATTAAATATAGATACTACTAAACCGTATTTTTCAAAGTCATCTTTAGGATTAGATTATCATATAGTAGTGAAAAAAAAGTTACAAATTATTGAAAATTACATACAGGCTAATTTTAATGCCAAAACACTTTCTTTTGTAGACACAGGTGCTTTTCATGATAGAGAAATTGCATATATGTGTGGTATTGGGTTTTACGGAAAAAACTCAACTATTATAACACCTAAATATGGTTCTTATGTTTTTCTTGGAGAAATACTTACAAACATATGTATTGAACCTGATTTACCAATAAGTTCAATGTGTGGTGATTGTCAAATATGCATAAAAGCGTGCCCTTCAGGTGCTATAAAAGAACCATACTGTATTGATTCTAACACATGTTTATCCTATATAACACAGAAAAAAGATGATTTATCAAAAGAAGAACAAAACAAAATTGGCCTTAGAATTTATGGATGTGATACGTGCCAAGATGTTTGCCCTTTTAACAAAAGTTCTAAAGAGTCTAATATACTAGACTTTTTACCACCAGATTGGAATATACATATTAATGAGGAAAGCTTTTTAAAAATGTCAAATAAGGTGTTTAATGAAACTTTTAAAAAAACATCATCAGGTTGGCGTGGTAAAAAAGTTCTTCAAAGAAATCTAATAATAGCTATGGGGAATTCTAAAAATAAAAATTATATACCCCTACTTAAATCATTACCTTATAATGAATATCTAGACAAATATATTAATAATTCAATTAATAAATTGGAGGGATTAAAATGAAAAAAGGCTTTTTATCCAAAATACTCCTTAATGGAGTTGCCATCTATCTAACTGCTTCTTTTGTAAAGGGTGTAGAAATACGTGACTTTTTAACAGCAATTGTTGCTGCACTTATATTAGGTATTGTAAATGCATTAATAAGACCAATTCTTCTACTATTCTCTCTACCAATAAATCTTATGACTCTAGGTCTGTTTACATTTGTAATAAACGGAATAATGCTTTTAATTGTTGCTTCAATAACAAAGGGATTCTTTATTGCTAGTCTTCCTGCTGCAATTATTGCATCAATAATAATTACAGTTGTAAGTTCTATTTTAAGCTTCTTGTTTTTGGAATAAATTTAATTTAAAGATTAAGATTTAACTATTTTCCTATAAAAAGTAAAGGAGAATCTTTATGATAGTAGGTTATGCAACAATTACACTTAGGCTTTATTCACCTGGTTCACTAAAGGAAAAAAGACATATAATAAAAAGTCTTATTAGTAGAATTAGAAACAATTTTAATGTTTCTGTTGCCGAAATAGATTTAAATGATAAGTGGCAACTAGCCGAAATTGGTGTTGCCACTTTATCAAACGATAAAAAGATTGTTGACAGTCAAATTAATTCTGTCATTGGTTTAATTGAAAATGATACTAGAGTTGAAATTGTAAATGTGACTGTTAATACTATATAACATAGTCATTTAAAAATACAATATTGCCTTCTTTATTTCTAACAATCTTTGCAGGTATTCCAACAACTGTTACGTTATCTGGCACATCCTTTAAAACAACAGCATTTGCCCCAACCTTAACGTTATCTCCAACATTTATTGGACCTAATATTTTTGCACCTGCACCTATTACTACATTATTACCTATGGTTGGGTGCCTTTTTCCTTTATCTTTTCCAGTTCCACCCAACGTTACACCATGATATATTGTAACATTATCTCCAACTTCTGCTGTTTCCCCTATTACTACACCCATTCCATGGTCTATAAATAATCCTTTACCTATTTTTGCACCAGGGTGTATTTCTATTCCTGTAAGACTTCGTGCAATTTGTGAAATAACCCTTGCAAGTACAAATAAACGCATTTTATATAAAACGTGAGTAAATCTATAAATTAAAACTGCATGAAGACCTGGGTAGCACAGAAAAACTTCTAGCATATTTTTTGCAGCAGGATCCTTTTCCATTATATTTTTAGCTTCTCTATACAATGTTCTAAACATAAAATCACTCCCAATCAAATAATTCAGTTGATAAATATCTTTCACCTGTATCTGGTAGCAATACTACCACCCTTTTGCCTTTTCCGAGTTCCTTTGCTTTTTGTACAGCAGCATAAAGTGCCGCACCTGAAGATATTCCAACTAATATTCCTTCTTTTTTTGCTATTTCCCTTGCATATTCAAATGCACTTTCATTAGACACCTTTATTATTTCATCTATAACTTCCATATTTAAAATCTTTGGTATAAATCCTGCACCAATTCCTTGTATTTTGTGTGGTCCTGGGTTTCCTCCAGATAAAACTGGTGATGCCTCTGGTTCCACTGCAACAATTTTTATTTCTTTATTTTCTTTTTTTAGTATTTCACCTACACCTGTAACTGTTCCTCCTGTACCAACACCTGCTACAAATGCATCTATTTTACCTTCAGTATCTTTTAATATTTCTAATGCAGTAGTTTTCATATGAATTATAGGATTATTTATATTTTCAAACTGCATTGGCATAAAATACCCATTTTCATTTGCAAGTTCTGTGGCCTTCTCAACTGCTCCCTTCATTCCCTTAGCACCTTCAGTTAATATAAGTTCTGCGCCATATGCCTTAAGTATTTTTCTTCTTTCAATACTCATTGTCTCTGGCATAACCAATATAAGTTTATATCCCTTTGCTGCTGATACCATAGCAAGCCCTATTCCTGTATTGCCACTTGTTGGTTCAATAATTGTATCTCCTTCTTTTAAAAATCCTTCTTTCTCTGCTGATTCAATCATTGAAAGTGCTATTCTATCCTTAACACTTCCCCCTGGATTGAAAAATTCAACCTTTGCATAAATTTCAGCACTATTTTCATCAACTATTTTATTTAATCTAACAAGTGGTGTTTTTCCTATTGTTTCATAAATGTTATTATAAAGCATATTACCCCTCCTGAATATTAATTTAAATATAAAAAACCCTTTTGCCTCCATTACAGAGGCAGAAGGGTTACTTCCGCGGTTCCACTCTGCTTGAGCTTAAAATAAGCTCATCTCAATCTTAGGCACTACCATGCCCTGCCTCTTTAACGGGAGAACCCGTATCAGTCTACTAATATTTCGACCTACCACTCCGAGGGGCACTTCAATTATACCTTACTTAGAGCTCTTTCAGCCTAGAAGCTCCTCTCTGTAAAGCTTAATATAATTTACTTTCCCTCTTCACAGTGTTTAATTCCTATTAAATTACTCTGATTTCTTATTTATATTATATGCATTTTCTTTCAAAAAATCAATAGACATTTTTAAATTTTTTTATGTATTTTTATTTGCAAAAAATATGCTTACCTATTACTTTAATTACAGGTCTTGATAATATCCATTTATTAGTCGTTTTTTCTGGGTTATAGTAATATATTGCTCCTCCTGATGGATCCCATCCATTTAGAGCATCTACTGCTGCTTTTCTTGAGCTATCCACAACTGCTGCATTTATCTGTCCATCTGCAACAGCTGTAAATGCACCAGGTTGATAAACAACACCTGGTATGGTAGATGGGAAACGTGGGTCTCTTACTCTATTTAATACAACTCCACCTACTGCTACCTGACCAATATATGGCTCACCTCTTGCCTCTCCATTTATTACTCTAGTCATCAAATCTAGATTTTGCGAGCCATTTCCACTTGATGAAGATGATGATGAAACATTTATTCCTAGTGCAGCTAATGTTTTTGGCCCTACTACACCATCTGCAATCAATCCATTTTTACTTTGAAAGTTTTTAACTGATAAATAGGTTTGGTAACCATATATCCCATCAACAGTTCCAGCGTAATATCCCCATCTTTTTAATCTAGTTTGTATTTCTTTTACAACATCTCCTCTTGAGCCATATTTATAAGTTTGGGCATTAACATTAGTAGTTATAAAATATGCAAAGTATGACATAAAAAGTACCCACGTAATAACGTATAATTTTTTCAAACTATCACCTCCCACTTTCTTTAATTTTTATTATTACCAAAAACATAAAAAAATTGTATCAAACTTACTTCTTACTCTAAAACAATCCTGGCTGTCGCACTATAATCTATAAAATTAGTCCCATAAAACAATTAAAGATGTATATAGATATAAACAGTAGAACCTCTTAGATTTTCTTTAGCTCATTTAATATAACTATCAATTAATGTACTAAATTAAAGCCCCATGAGTGGATTTTAAAAGGCATATTTCATTAGCTTTAGAAATTCTTAGCGTAATGAACTAATGCTAAAACAAATCCACCATGGGGCTAATTTAATACTAATTTAAATTTTGTCTTATAGAAAATCTTAGAGGTTCTTTATGAAATAAAACATCATAATTATGTAGGGCAGCCCCCACAATTTTAATCTGACAACACTATTTGCTTTATCTCTCCATCAAACTTAAAAAGTTTATATGAACTTATATCGTTTAAAATATTTAGCTCAGTAAAATAAAGTTTTCCATCTATAACCCTAATATCGTCTATCAAATTATTGCTTTTATATATCAATGTATATGTGTTTTTATTTACATCTACACTATATATTTTATAAACATCTCCACTTTTAGATACTAAAAATAAATTATCTTTATATACATCAGCCAAAAATATATTAGGAAGATTAATTTGATAATGTTTATTTAGACTTAAATAATAATAATCCCCGTTATTAAGGTTATTATATATCAGCTCTTTATTTTTTAAATTACAATAAATTATATAATAATTATCTATTTTATAATTAGTTATGGTTCTAATGCTATTTTCAGTTAAATTAATATTATTTAATTTGCTTAATTGAATTTCTTCAAGTTTAAAGCTATTTTTTACATTTAATAAATATATCTTATCCTTCCTATCTCCTTCTATTTTTATTAGAGCATAGTTTTTATCAATATATTTTATATCTAATGAATTAATTGTATCTAATTTTTTAATTATATAATATTCTCCTGATTTTCTATCGATTGCTACTAGGTAGTCCTTAAAATTTAATATCAATTTATCAATAATTATAGTCCCTTCTGGGTTATATTGTTGGCTATATAATTCTCCTGTAATTAATTCTTTTGAATTTGTAATATTAATTGGTTTCTCTTCTTTATAAGTTTCAATAAAATTCCATTTACCATCGTTTAATATCCATTTATATGTTTTATATCTTAATTTATTATCATTAACTTGTAACAGCAAATTACCATCTCTATCAAAAATCTTATAATTATTAAAATACTTAAATGCTACCTTTGTATTGTCGGGGCACCAAATTATATTTTCTCTTCTATCATTTTTATCTATTTCTATATCTGCATCATAAATATAAAAGCCAAAAATTGATATTAATATTATTGCTATAATCAAAGTTATTTTTTTCAATATATCACCACCTTTTTAATATTTTATCACAAATTACTTGTAGTTATCTATTTTCTTTCTTGTTTTTATTTTTTGTGTTATAATACTCTAACAAAATTAAAGTTAAAGTTATTTAGGAGTGATACAATGTCTGATTTCTTACCAATTAGCAAAGATGATTTAAAGAAAAGAAATATAGATGAGCTTGATTTTATATACATATCAGGTGATGCATATGTAGACCATCCATCCTTTGGCCATGCAATTATAACAAGATTAATTGAAAGTCAAGGTTTTACAGTAGGTATTATACCTCAGCCAAATTGGAAAAACAAAGATGACTTTATGAAACTTGGTAAACCAAAAATAGGATTTTTAGTTTCTTCAGGTAATATAGACTCAATGGTTAACCACTATACAGCAATGAAAAAAAGAAGAAGCACTGACTCTTACTCTCCTGGGGGTAAATCTGGTTATAGACCAGATAGATCCGTAATAGTTTATTGTAATCGTATTCGCGAAGCCTATGGTGATGTTCCTATAATTATTGGAGGGATTGAAGCAAGCCTTAGACGTTTTGCCCATTATGATTATTGGGATGATAGAGTAAGAAACTCAATTTTAATAGATAGTAGTGCAGATTTACTTATATATGGTATGGGTGAAAAACCTATTATAGAGATACTGAATTTAATTCAGTTTGGAAAAAACATCAAGGACATAAAGGATATACGTGGAACTTGCTATTTATCAAATAGTATAGATAATATTTCAAACTACATAAAAATACCAAGTTTTGAAGATGTATCTTCTAATAAAAAAGAATATGCAAAGGCATTCAAGATTCAATACGAAGAACAAGATCCAATAAGAGGCAAAACACTTGTTCAAAAACATGGTTCAAAATATGTAGTACAAAATCCTCCTGCAATGCCACTTTCAAAGGAAGAGCTTGATTTAGTTTATTCTCTTCCTTATATGAGAACGTATCACCCAATATATAAAAAAATGGGTGGTATACCTGCATTAAATGAGGTTGAATTTAGTATAACATCCCATAGAGGTTGCTATGGTGGTTGCTCATTTTGTGCACTACATTTCCATCAAGGTAGAATCATTCAATCAAGAAGTGAAGAATCCATCATAAAAGAAGCAGAGATGCTTACTAAGCACCCAAACTTTAAAGGATATATTCACGATGTAGGCGGTCCAACTGCCAACTTTAGAAAACCGTCTTGTAAAAAACAACTTGAACATGGAGTTTGCAAAACAAGACAATGTCTTTTCCCAACCCCATGCAAAAACCTTGAGGTTGACCATAGTGAATATTTAAATATGCTAAGAAAAATACGAAAAATTAAAGGAATTAAAAAAGTTTTTATAAGATCTGGAATCAGATATGATTATTTAATGCTTGATAAAAATGAAGCTTTTTTTGATGAGCTTGTTAAACATCATATTAGTGGACAATTAAAGGTTGCTCCCGAACATATTTGCGATAATGTTTTATATTTAATGGGCAAACCTTCTAAAAAAGTTTATGATGCATTTGTCAATGAATACTTTAAAAAAAATAAGAAGTTTAAATTAAATCAATATCTTGTTCCATATCTAATGTCTAGCCACCCTGGAAGCACCTTGAAAAATGCTGTTGAACTGGCTGAGTTTATTAGGGATATGGGATATAATCCAGAACAGGTACAAGATTTTTACCCTACACCTGGAAGTTTATCCACAGCTATGTACTATACTGAAATGAACCCTTTAACTGGAGAAAAGGTATATGTACCAAAAACACCAGAAGAGAAGGAAATGCAAAGAGCTCTACTGCAATATAGAGATCCTAAAAACTACAATATTGTTTATAAAGCCTTGATAAAAGCTAACAGACAGGACTTAATTGGTTATGGTAAAAAATGCTTAATACCACCTAAAAAATCAACTACCAAAAGAAAAAGAGTGTGATATATATGGAACAACAGGTACTAAATTTTATAAATGAGCTGTCTCATAAAAACATTTATGCTACCTATTTATTTTTCTTTATAAACTCACTACTACAAATACTATTTCCTCCCTACCCTGGTGATACAATAACTATTTTTCAAGGCTATCTTACTAATTCAATGAATTTTAATAAATATATCATGATAATTAGTACAATAATGGGCTCATTTATTGGTAGCCTATTATTGTACTATATAAGCTATAAAGAGTCTGATAAAATATTAAACAATAAATTCTTAATTAAATTATTTGGAATTGATAAAATACATCATTTAGAAGAATGGTTTAAGAAATACGGTGTATTCTTTATAATAATCAATAAGTTTATACCTGGCATTGGTTCGCTTACATTTATAGCAGCTGGTATATTTAAAATACCTAAAGTCTCAGCCATTATATCAATTCTAATTGCCAATGTACTTCAAAATACAATGTTATTTACTGCTGGTATAATTGCAGGAGACAATATGCCATTAATTAAGTCATCTATTAAGGAGTATTCTAATATTATTATTTTT
>JAOAFH010000164.1 GCA_026416355.1 Clostridiales bacterium
ATATCCTTTAAAGGATGGTGTGATTTCTATTGGTCAATCTTTAGGTGTGTCCAATGAATTTGTTGATAAAAGTTGTATTGTAGAAGTTAAGAAGGGTACTTTAATTGTAATAAAACAAATTGTTAAATAAGATATACACCCCATCAAATAATGCATATAATATATTAAAGCATTATTTGATGGGGTGTTATATTTGAATCCTAAAATTAAAAGAATAATATCTTATGCATTAATTATTTTAGGAGCAGTTTTGATTATTGCTTATTTACCTATTTGGGTTTTAATGATTACTTTAGGTGTTATTTTTATAGCAGTTGGCATAAACTACTATTACTATGGGAAATAGATGGGGGGATTTAATGAGTAAATATATTAAAAAGTTTAAAAAATACTGTAATTATAATATTATAAGTTTATTACTTATTTTTTTTGGATTGGGATTGATATTGGCAGTTATTTTACCTTTATGGACATGGATTCTTATTGTGGGTGTATGTGTGATTATATATGGAATAAGCCTTATATGTTAATTTGTTTATAAAAATAAAAAATGTGCTTTAAAAGCACATTTTTTATAGAGCACGTTGCACTTTACCTGAACGTAAGCATCTTGTGCAAACATATATACGCTTTGGTTGGCCATCAACAATAGCTCTAACTCTCTTTATGTTTGGAGCCCATGTTCTGTTTGACTTACGATGTGAATGGCTGTATTGTACACCAAAAACAAGTCCTTTATTACAAATTTCACATCTTCTTGACATGTATAACACCTCCTTTACGAAGTCGCTCTCTTTAAGGCTGTAATTATTTTATCAAATTTAATTTTGTGTTGCAACTCATTTATCGGATGCTATCCTATTACATTATATATTCATTTTTTGTATTTGTAAAGTGTTTTTCCTTTACAGATATTTATTTTTTCAAAATAAAAGTGTTAATATGCATCTTGAATATTGATTGTATTTAATATACAATTAAAAAAAGAGTGATAAGAACTTTTTGGGAGGTTTTGAAATGGCTATTAAATTAAATAATGAATATGGTTTCATAGAATTTTCAGATGAGGTTCTTGCGAATATAGCTGGAGCAGCAACTATGGAATGCTATGGAGTTGTTGGAATGGCTTCTAAAAGAGCTGCAGATGGATTTTGGGAGTTATTAAAGAGAGAGAACTTAAGCAAAGGTGTTAAAATAATTTCAGAAGAAGATGGTATTGTAGTTAATCTTTATATAATTGTTGAATATGGAACTAAAATATCTGTTATTGCAGATAATATTATTCAGAAGGTAAAATACACAATAGAAGCTTTTACAGGAATAGAAGTTAAAAAAGTTACAGTAAGCATTCAAGGAATTAGAGTGTAAGTTAGGAGGTTTAGGCGTTGAAGGTAAATTTACTAGATGGACACAGTTTGAAACAAATGATATTATCAGGAGCATATGAGCTTGAAAGAAATAAAGAAATGGTTAATAAGCTAAATGTTTTTCCTGTACCAGATGGAGATACAGGAACTAATATGTCTGCTACTATGATGTCTGCAGTTACTGAAATTTTAAAGATTAAAGATGATACAGTAAAAAGTGTTGTCGATGCAGCTTCAATGGGAACACTAATGGGTGCTAGAGGTAACTCAGGGGTTATACTATCACAGCTTATTAGGGGTTTTGCAAAGCACTTAAAGGATAAAAAAGAAGTAAATACAAAAGAATTTGCTTTAGCCCTAAAAGAAGGTGTATCAACTGCATACAAAGCTGTTATGAAACCAACAGAAGGAACAATCCTTACAGTATCAAGGGAATCTGCTGATAAAGCAATTGAAGTAGCAAAGCATACTTCTGATTTTGAGGAATTTTTAAATAAATTATGTATAGCTGCTGAAGAATCACTTAATAAGACTCCTAATATATTACCAGTTTTAAAGCAAGCTGGTGTTGTTGATGCTGGTGGTATGGGGCTTTTAGTAATATACAAAGGTATGTTAAAGTATATAAAAACAGGTGTATTAGAAGAATTAGATAAAAGTATAAAGCCACAAGCTGAAGAAAGTGTAAATGTTCAAGGATATATCAATACAGAAGATATAAAATTTGCATACTGTACTGAGTTTTTTATAAAGACTAAAGGTGCAAATCCAGATGATTTTAAAGGTGTAATTGAAAAATATGGAGATTCAATGGTTGTTGTAGGTACTGAAGAATTAATAAAAGTACACATACATACAAACAATCCTGGTATAGTTTTAGAAGAAGCTTTAAAATTAGGAGAACTAATGAAAATAAAAATAGACAATATGAAGGAACAACATAGACACATCGTAGAAGATGATGATGCAAAAATAAATGAAGATAAAAAAGTAGAAGAAACTATGCCAGAAAAAGACTATGGTCTAATTACTGTAGCAATGGGAGATGGAATAACTAATATATTTAAGGATTTAGGCGTAGATTTTGTTATTGAAGGTGGCCAAACAATGAATCCAAGTACACAAGATATATTGGCTGCTATCAATAAGATAAATGCAAAAACAATATTTGTAATGCCAAATAATAGCAACATTATTTTGGCTGCTGAACAAGCAAGAGATTTATCAGATAAGAATGTTTATGTTATACCAACTAAGAGCATACCACAAGGAATTACAGCTGTAATATCCCTTGATTATGATGCAGCACCTGAAGAAAATTATGAAAATCTTTGCGAAGTAATAAAGAATGTTAAAACTGGTCAAGTTACATTTGCTGTTAGAGATACAGTATTTAATGATGTTGAAGTTAAAGAAGGAAATAAAATTGCAATTGCCAATGGAAAGCTAATTGAAGCATCAGAGAATCTTGAAGAAGTTACTCTATCACTAATTGATAAGCTTGTTGATGATGACAGTGAACTTATAACTTTATTCTATGGTAATAATATTAGTGAAGAGGAAGCTAATACAATTAAAGAAAAAATTGAATCAAAATATAATGATAAGGATATTAGCGTATATTATGGTGGACAACCACTTTACTACTATATAATATCAGTTGAGTAAATAATTAAACTATAATAATATATAAGTGCCATGAACAATCTTTTGATATTTTAGGATTGTATCATGGCATTTATTCATGTATATTTAATTTAAAATATTAACTCCTATTTTTCTAAAGACAACTATTGCTAAGGAGTGATTTAATGGAAGTTAAGTATATAAAGGGTGTTGGGCCTAAGGTAGCTGAGCACTTAAAGTCATTAAATATAAATAGTGTTGAAGATCTATTATATTATTTTCCGAGGGATTATGAGGATTTAGGAACAATTAAAAAAATAAATGAATTAAAAGACGGTGAAATAGCAACACTAATTGTTGAGGTTGCTTTAATTAAACCAACTAGAAAAACTCAAAGTAGAAAAAATTTAAATCAAATAGTATTTAAGGATGATACAGGATATCTTATCGGTGTTTGGTTTAATCAACCGTTTATAAAAAATACTTTTAAAGTTGGAGAAAATGTTCTATTGCATGGGAAGATTCAAAGAAGAGGGGCTGAACTTCAAATAGTTGATCCCAGATACGAAAAGGACTATCAATCAAATGAAGATAAAATATTACCTATCTATCCTTTAAATAGATTTTTTACGCAAAAAAGCTTAAGAAAAATAGTTAAAAACGCGTTAGAACAAAGAGATAAAATTATAAAAGACATTTTACCTAATGATATTATTAAAAAGTATAATCTAGTTGATTTAAACAATGCATTATTAAACATACATTTCCCACAAAATCAAGAACTACTTAAAAAAAGTGTATATAGACTTAAATTTGAAGAACTTTTTGTTATACAATTAGGATTACAGTATTTCAAAAAAAATTTAAACAGTGATTTAACTGCCTATGAAATTCCGTATTCAGAAAAGCTTAAAGAATTAAAAGAAGAATTACCTTTTACTTTAACAAATGCGCAGCTTAGAACAGTTAGAGAAATATTAATTGATATGAAAAAATCAAAACCAATGAACAGATTGGTTCAAGGTGATGTTGGTTCAGGGAAAACAATAATTGCAGCAATAGCTATGTTTAATTGTGCTATGGCAGGATATCAAGCTGCAATGCTTGCTCCAACTGAAATATTAGCAGAGCAACATTATTTATCAATAAAATCACTTTTATTGAAATATGGTTTAAATATTGAACTTATAACAGGAAGTACAACTAAAAAAGAAAAGCAACGCATTTTGGAAAGTTTGGCAAATGGAAGTATAAATATTGTAATTGGAACTCATGCGCTTTTAGAAGAAAATGTTGTATTCTCAAAGTTAGCGCTAGTTGTAACAGATGAACAACATAGATTTGGAGTAAGGCAAAGGGCCTCACTTGTTTCAAAGGGACATAATCCACATGTCTTAGTTATGACGGCAACGCCAATTCCAAGAACTCTTGCACTTTTCATGTATGGAGATATGGATATTTCTATAATAAATGAATTGCCACCAGGAAGACAGAAGGTAGATACATATTTTGTTAGAAGTACAATGAAGGAAAGAGTATATAATTTTATAAAAAAAGAGGTTCAAGAGGGAAAACAGGCTTATATAGTTTGTCCTCTAGTTGAAGAATCAGAAAAGATTGAAGCAAATTCAGCTGAAGAAGTCTATGAATATCTAAAATACAATATTTTTAGTGACAATCAAGATTATGTAGGGTTATTGCATGGGAAAATGTCCAATGAAGAAAAAGATTATGTAATGTCAAAATTTAAAAGAGGAGAAATAAAAGTTTTAGTTTCTACTACTGTTATTGAAGTAGGAGTTAATGTTCCTAATGCAACAGTTATGGTAATAGAAAATGCTGAAAGATTTGGTCTTGCGCAACTTCATCAGCTTCGTGGAAGAGTAGGTCGTGGCAATTTAAAATCATATTGCATTTTAATTTCTGATGCCACAAATAAAGAATCAATTGAAAGACTTACGATAATGACAAAAACCAATGATGGATTTGAAATTTCTGAACGAGACCTTATGCTAAGAGGTACTGGGGAATTATTTGGTCTAAGACAGCATGGTCTGCCTGATTTAAAAATATCAGATTTGTTTAAGGATGTTGAAATATTAAAAATAACTAAAGATTTAGCTAAAGAATTAATTGAAAATAAAATGATTGAAACTCAAGAGTTTGCTGAGATTAAATTAAAGATAGAACAATTATTTAAAGAAAAAATTGATATTAATACATTTAATTAACATATATAGCACCTTCGTTAATAATCATCTCTAATTTCTAGTGTAAAAGAAATTAAATTGGTTAAATTAATAATAGAAAAACAAACAGGAGGTGCATTAAAAATGACAAACAGAACATTAGTACCAGAAGCAAAGGCAGCATTAGAACAGTTTAAATATGAGGTAGCAAACGAAATAGGAGTTCAAGTACCTGCAACAGGATATTGGGGAAATATGACATCAAGAGAATGTGGTTCAGTTGGTGGCTACATGGTTAAGAAGATGGTAGAATCATATGAAAGATCATTAGCAGGTAAATAACACTACAAAAGAAAAGGGGCCAAATGGCCCCTTTTCTTTAATAAAATTATTCAATTTTAAATTGTTATGAAAGAAAGTCTATAAAAATAATTTTAAAAATTAAAAAATAAACAAAAAATCATTCAAAACCACTTGATATTTTGCAGGAAATCATGCATAATATAAGTATAGAATTGCGAAAGCAAGAGGGGGTATTTTAAAATGGCAAAAAGAAATATTGCACCAGCAGATTATATTGCACAAGTAATTGAAAATGTTAAAAAAAGAAATCCAAATGAACCAGAGTTTTTACAAGCTGTAGAAGAAGTTTTACCTTCATTATTACCTGTACTTGAAAAGCATCCAGAATATATCGAAGAAAATCTATTAGAGAGATTCTGTGAACCAGAAAGAATGGTAATGTTTAGAGTGCCATGGGTTGATGATGAAGGAAATCTACATGTTAATAGAGGATATAGAGTTCAATTTAATGGTGCTATTGGACCATATAAGGGAGGATTAAGATTCCATCCTACAGTAACACTTAGTGTTATTAAATTCTTAGGTTTTGAACAAATCCTTAAGAATTCATTAACAGGTCTACCAATTGGTGGTGGTAAGGGAGGTTCTGATTTTGACCCAAGAGGTAAATCAGATGCCGAAATAATGAGATTCTG
The DNA here is from genome assembly GCA_026416355.1 of Clostridiales bacterium. Taxonomy (GTDB): domain Bacteria; phylum Bacillota; class Clostridia; order Clostridiales; family Caloramatoraceae; genus Thermobrachium. The sequence continues at coordinate 6,181 of JAOAFH010000164.1, forward strand.
CCAAAGCTTTATGACTGAACTATATAGACATATTGGTCCAGATGTAGACGTTCCAGC
>JAOAFH010000020.1 GCA_026416355.1 Clostridiales bacterium
CATCCACCAGGACATGCCATTATTTCAATTGCGTGATAAAATCTTTTTCCATCTCTAATATCCTCAAGAAGCCTTCTTGCATTTTCAAGTCCATGGGCAACTCCAATCTTAAGTTCCATATCCTTAACCTTAACAGTTGCCTCTTTTAGACCATCTTCAAATCCTCTTACTCCATGGAACTCAACATTTTCAAGAGTCTCTCCTGTTACCCATTCATATGCTGTTCTAAGAGCTGCCTCAATAACTCCACCTGTTGTTCCAAATATAACAGATGCACCTGTTGATTCTCCAAGTGGATTATCAAAATCTTCATCAGGAAGCTTTGTAAAATCAATACCAGCCTCTCTTATCATCTTTGCAAACTCTCTAGTTGTTATAACATAATCAACATTTTCTAGTCCTTCTACCTTTAGTTCTTCTCTTTGTATTTCATATTTTTTAGCAATACATGGCATAACAGATACAACAACCATCTTATTTGGATCAACATTAAATTTTTCTGCAAAATATGTCTTTGCTATTGCACCAAACATCATATGAGGAGATTTACAAGTTGATGGTATATCTAATAGTTCTGGAAATTGATGCTCAATAAACTTAACCCAGCTAGGGCAACAGCTTGTAAGTATAGGCAGCCTTCCCTTTCCATTTAATCTATCAATAAATTCCTTAGCCTCTTCAACTATTGTAACATCTGCTGCAAAATCAGTATCAAATACCTTTTTAAATCCTAATCGTCTAAGTGCTGCAACCATCTTTCCAGTAACTATAGTTCCTGGTTTCATTCCAAACTCTTCACCTAGTGCAACTCTAATGGCAGGTGCTGTTTGAACAATAACATATTTATCAGGGTCATGAAGTGCATCCCAAACATCTTGAACATAACTAACTTCTGTCAATGCTGCTGTTGGACAAACTGATACACATTGACCACAGAATGTGCATTGTGTATCAAGCATTGGTAAATTAAATGCTGGGCCTACTACTGTTTCAAATCCCCTATCAACTGCTGAATATATTCCACATGTTTGAACTTCATTACACATTGTCTCGCAGCGTCTACACATAATACACTTATCTGGATTTCTATATAATGCACCACTTGAACTATCCTTCTTATATGTTGACTGTTTTCCTTTAAATCTAATTTGTCTTATGCCTAAATCAGCTGCTATCTTTTGCAAATCACAATTTCCATTTTTCTCGCAAACTAAGCAATCGGTTGGATGGTCAGATAACAATAGTTCCACCATTGTTCTTCTTGCCCTAATTGCTCTTTTTGTATTTGTCTTTATAATCATTCCCTCAAAACATTCTGTTGCACATGCAGGAGCTAGATTTCTTCTTCCCTCTATTTCAACAACACATACTCTACATGAGGCTGTTCTATTAACCATTTTGATGTCATGCAAATTAAGATGGCATAGTGTAGGAATATTTATATTTGCAATTTTTGCAGCATCCAAAATGGTGGTACCCTCAGGCACTTGCATCTTTATATCGTTGATAGTTATATTAACCATTATATCCCTCCTCCTATTTACTTTCTAGTTACAGCACCAAACTTACAAACTTTATAGCATTGGCCACACTTAATGCATCCGTCTCTATCTATAACATGAACCTTCTTAGGTTCTCCTTTAATTACATTAACAGGACAATTTCTTGCACATGCAGTACAACCAACGCATTTTTCTGGAATTATATAATACTTTAATAGCTCTTTACATACACCAGCAGGACATTCCTTATCTTTTACATGTGCTAGATATTCGTCGTAGAAGAATTTCATAGTTGATAATACAGGGTTAGGCGATGTTTGACCAAGTCCGCATAATGATGAATCCTTTACAGTTTCGGCAAGTTCTTTTAACATGTCTAAGTCTTCCATTTCACCCTTGCCTTCTGTAATCTTTTCTAGTATTTCAAGAAGTCTCTTGTTTCCTACCCTACACGCTGTACAACGTCCACATGATTCATCACAACTAAACTCTAAATAGAATTTTGCAATGTTTACCATACAGTCATCTTCGTCCATTACAATCATACCACCTGAACCCATCATGGAACCAAGGGCAGTAAGGTTGTCATAATCTATTGGTGTGTCTAAATACTCAGCTGGGATACAACCACCTGATGGACCTCCTGTTTGAACTGCTTTAAATTTCTTTCCTTCCTTTATTCCTCCACCTAAATCATATATTATTTCTCGAAGTGTAATTCCCATTGGAACTTCAACCAATCCAACATTATTAACCTTTCCTGCTAATGCAAATACCTTTGTTCCTTTGCTCTTTTCTGTTCCAATTGATGCAAACCAATCTGCACCATTTAAAATAATAGGGCAAACATTAGCAAAAGTTTCAACGTTATTAATATTGGTTGGCTTTTTCCATAACCCTTGTTGTGCTGGATAAGGAGGTTTAACTGTTGGTTCACCACGTCCACCTTCAACTGAGTTTATAAGAGCTGTTTCTTCTCCACAAATAAATGCACCTGCACCAATTTTAATCTCTACATCGAAGGAAAAATCAGTTCCTAATATATTCTTTCCTAATAAACCTAATTCTCTAGCTTGCTTTATAGCCGTTCTTAATCTATGTATTGCAAGTGGATATTCTGCTCTAACATATATGTAACCAAACTGTGCTCCAGTTGCATATCCTGCAATAGCCATACCCTCTAATACTGAAAGTGGGTCACCTTCTAATATACTTCTGTCCATAAATGCACCAGGGTCACCTTCGTCAGCATTACAAATTATATATTTAATGTCTGATTTTGATTTTCTTGTAGCCTCCCACTTAACACCTGTTGGGAATCCTCCACCACCACGTCCTCTAAGTCCACTCTTTTTCATTACATCAATAACTTCATCTGGTGTCATTTCAGTTAAAACTTTACCAAGTGCCATATATCCTTCTGCCGCAATATATTCATTAATATTTTCAGGGTCTATCTTACCACAGTTTCTTAACGCTACTCTTATTTGCTTTTTATAGAAAGGTATTGTACTTTGTTCTGGAAGCTTTTCATTTGTTTCAGGCTCTACATATAATTTTTCTTGATATACTCTTCCTTTAACAACATGTTCAGCTACAATTTTTTTAGCAGATTCTTCATCTACTTCAACATAAAATATATTATCAGGCATTACCTTTACTATTGGTCCTTTTTCACAAAATCCAAAACATCCTGTAAATAAGACATTTACTTCATTTTGTAAATTTGCATTTTTAATCTCTTGTTTCAAAACCTCAAGTACCCTCGAACTATTGGAGGCTTGACAACCAGTACCACCACAAACCAAAAGTTCCATTCTAATTGGCATAATATCCCTCCTAACCTCTTAACACCCATTCATTTATTACTTCACCATTTTTAACGTGTTTATTAACTATATCCTTTGCCTTTTCTTCATCAATCTTTCCATATAAAACTGGTTGTTTACCAGGCATTATAACCTCTACTGTTGGCTCAGCGTAGCAAAATCCCATACAGCCAGTTTGAACAACTGTAACATTATCTAAATTTTGGTTTTTAACTTCAGAAACAATTGCATTAATTACATTTCTTGCACCAGCTGCTATACCACAAGTAGCCATTCCAACTAATATTTTTACATTATTATCTTCTGTTTCTCTGTTTTGCAATGTATCTTTGTATTTATCCCTTATTTGTTTTAGTTCCTCTAAAGACTTAATCATTCTCCTTGACCTCCCTCATTCCTATATTCATCTAAAATAGATTTAACATCTTCAACCTTAACTCTTCCATATACCTTACCATCAACCATAACAACAGGTGCAAGACCGCAAGCACCTACACAGCGAAGGCTATCAACAGTAAACATTCCATCGGCGGACATGTTACCTTCTGTTATACCAAGTTCCTTCCTTATTTCTTCTAGTACCTTATCTGCACCTTTAACAAAACAAGCTGTTCCCATACATACATTTATTACATGCTTTCCACGAGGTTCCATAGTGAAATATGAATAAAAAGTAGTTACACCAAAAACTTTGGCAGCAGGTATTCCTAGTTTTCTTGCAACAAATAACTGAACGTCCTTTGGAAGATAACCAAATATCTCTTGAGCTTTGTAAAGAATACCTATAAGTGCCCCTTCTTTTTGTTCAATTGAGTCAATATACTCTTCTAGCTGTTTTAGTTTTCCTTCGTCCACATCGTACTTTGCCATAATATCCCTCCTTAAGTTTTGTTTAAAGGCAATTATTAGCCAAAAATCTACATTATATTTTTTCCAATTTAAATAAATAAAATACTTAATCCCCTTTAAACTCTTTCTGATATACTATCATTTTCTACAAATAATTTCAATTATATTTCAGAATTTTCTATAAATTTAATTTGTAATCT
>JAOAFH010000166.1 GCA_026416355.1 Clostridiales bacterium
TGCTTATCATCATAGATATAATAGTCATCAGTTAAATTGCTAATGTGTATCAAACCTTCGATTGTATTTTCTAGTTCAACAAACATACCAAAGGATGTAACAGATGAAACTATACCTGGATAAACTTCTCCAATCTTATCCATCATATATTCTACTTTCTTTAAGTCATCTGTTTCCCTTTCAGCCTCTTGTGCTATTCTTTCCATATCACTTGATTGTTTTGATGCTTCTTCTACAATTCTTTTTAATTTTTGCTCGCGTTTTGCATCTATCTTACCCTTTAGTTGTTCCTTTATTATTCTATGAATCATAAGGTCTGGATATCTTCTAATTGGTGATGTAAAGTGACAATAATATTTTGCTGCCAATCCAAAGTGTCCTGTGCATTCTGGTGAATATCTAGCCTGTTTTAGGGATCTTAAAAGAAGTGTACTAACAACTACTTCTTCATCTTTACCCTTTACCTGCTCTAATATATCCTGAAGAACCTTTGGATGTACTTCCCTTGTTACCCTAAGTATATATCCAAGGTTATGAATAAATTCACTAAAGTTAACTAGCTTTTCTTCGTCTGGATCTTCGTGAATTCTGTATACAAAAGGAACTCCAACCCAGAACATATGCTCGGCAATTGTTTCATTACATACTAGCATGAACTCTTCAATAATTCTATTTGCTATTTCTCTTTCATAAGGTTTTATTTCTATTGGTTTACCTTTTTCATCTAATATTATCTTGCATTCTTCAAATTCAAAGTCTAAAGCTCCTCTTTGCATTCTCTTTTTATTTAAAATCATGCAAAGTTCTTCCATAAGCTTAAAGTCTTCTACAAGATAATCATACTTTTTCATAAGCTCTGGATCTTTATCTCTTAATATTTTGGTTACATCAGTATATGTCATTCTTTCACTTGTTTTAATAACACTTTCAAATATCTCATGACTAACAACTCTACCATTTTGGTCAATTACCATTTCGCAGCTTAATGTTAGTCTATCAACCTTTGGATTTAAACTACATAGACCATTTGATAGTTTCCTTGGAAGCATAGGAATTACTCTATCAACTAAATACACACTTGTTCCTCTCTTAAATGCCTCTTTATCAAGTGGTGAACGTTCTTTAACATAGTATGTTACATCAGCTATGTGTACACCTAATTTATATTTGCCATCAGGAAGTTTTTCAATAGATACGGCATCATCTAAATCCTTTGCATCTTCTCCATCTATTGTAACTATCTTTTGACCTCTTAAATCTCTTCTCTTTTTAATTTCAGCCTCAGGAATTTCATCTGGAATTGCATTTGCATATTCTTCAACTTCCTCTGGGAATTCCTCAGGTAGATTATATTTTTTAATAATTGAAAGTATATCAACACCTGGTGTACTAAGGCTTCCAAGCACTTCAATTATTTTTCCCTCAGGATTTCTTCTCTGTTCTGGCCACTTTGTAACTTCAACAACAACTTTTTGACCATCCTTGGCCTTACCCATATTTGATTTTGATATAAATATATCTTGATATATTCTTTTGTCATCTGGAATAACAAAACCAAAGTTTTGGCTCTTTTCAAATTTACCAACTATTCTCTTATTTGCTCTTTCTAAAATTCTAATTATTTCTCCTTCTATTCTCTTATCCTTTGTTGCTGCACGAGTAATTCTAGCAATAACCCTATCATTGTGCATTGCTCCATTTATACCTTCTGCAGGAATATAAATGTCTGGTTCTCCTTCTTTGTCTGGAATTACAAAGCCAAACCCTTTACTATGTCCTTGTAGTTTTCCAACAACCAAATTCATTCTTTCAGGAACACCATATCTGTCCTTTTTGGTTTTTATAATTAGCCCTTCTTGGTCCATGTCATCTAGTAGTTTGTAAAACTTCTGCCATTCACCCTTGCTTATATCAAATATCAATGCAAGTTCCTCTGCTGTCATTGGCTTATATGCTTCTTCCCTCATAAACGCCAATATTTTTTCTTTAATCATACTCATTAAAATCACCTCTATAATCCTATCTCCTCTGATACTTGCTTCATTGAATTTAATGCTATATCTATAAATTCTTCAAGTGGTATATCTAGTTCTACAATTGAAGCTATCTGTTCTCTATTGGCTCCCCTTGCAAAATCCTTTTTCTTCATTTTTTTAATTACTGATTCAACAGTAACGTTCTCAATTTTTTTATCTGGCATAACTAGCGCACATGCAATTATAAGACCACTTACAGGGTCAGCAGCCCAAAGTGCTTTATCCATTTTACTTTTTCTTTCAAACCCATGTATTTCATTGTGTACTTTTACTGCATATACAATGTCATCTTCTAGTCCAAGTTCTTCGAGAATTTCTGCACCAACTAAGCTGTGTTTTTCTGGTAAATCCATAGTTTCTTCATAGTCAATGTCGTGTAGCAATCCACATAAACCCCATTTTTCAACATCTTCTCCTAATCTTTTAGCAAGTCCCTTCATAATTACTTCTACTGCAATCATGTGATTAACTAAATTTTGATTTTTTACCCTTTGTTTAATTTCCCTTAATGCTTCTTCCCTATTCATTTTATCCTCTCCTTAATATTTTTATCTTTAGATTGAAATTATATGTATATTTTCA
>JAOAFH010000004.1 GCA_026416355.1 Clostridiales bacterium
ACTATTGTAATTGAAGCAAGAAACTTCATAACTATATTAAGGTTATTTGAAATAATTGATGCAAATGCATCCATTGTTCCACTTAGAATATTGCTATATATATTTGCCATTTCAATCGCCTGTTTATTTTCTATTATAACGTCCTCTAAAACATCTTGATCCTCTGGATATTTATTAATCATCTCAAGTTTAAGCATCTTTTCTAGTGTTATTTCATTAGCCTTTAAAGATGTTGAGAAATATACTAGGCTCTTTTCTAGCTCTAGAAGCTGAATTAACTCTTTGTTTTTCATTGATCTATGAAGCCTTGCTTCAATTACAGAACTTGTTTTATCTATTTGCTTTAGATAATTTAAGTAGTATGTTGAGTTTCTAAATAGAATTTGCAATATAAATCTAGATTTTTTGTAAGTATAGAAGCTTTTTATTTTACACTTCATAAAATCTTCTAAAAGTTTATTTTCTTCTAGACATATTGTAACTATATAATCATTGTTAAGTACAATGCCTAGAGGAATTGTATAGTAGTTTATTTTTTTATTTTCAACATCAATAAATGGAATGTCGAAAATAAATAGATATTGATCTTCTTCAATTTCTAAACGTGAACTTTCTTCTTCATCAAGGGCAGACTTTAAAAAGTCTATCATAAGTCCTGTTTTTTGTGATACATACTCAAGTTCTGTATCTGTTGGATTTGTTATATTAATCCAACATCCCTTTTCAATTGATTCAATCTCAATTGTTTTGTCATCTGGCATAGTCTTAAATATTCTTATCATAATGACACTCCTTTCCGCACCCACAAGGGTGCAAAAAGGCTGCACCCTTGTGTATTATATTAACCTTTGACTATAAGGCCCATCTCCCATGAAATAACACCTCTTTAAAAAATATTACTAATACTAATTTACATTAAATATAAAAAAAAGACAACCTATTTTTCATCAGGATTTAATATAATTATAGGTTTAGGTGGAACTATTATGTTTTTATCAACACCATTTATTGGATAAACATTTGGTCTTTCACATATTCCTGTATAACCAACTATATATCTACGTTGGTCAATTAGTTCTCCATATTGCTTTATTTTTTTTGTTAAAAGTTCAAACGAAACTCTAATTGCCTTTTCATATTTTCCTATTGTATCTCTAAAATGCCTAAAATCAGACCTTTCATCATGCTTACCATTTGCTGCAACAGTTCCATTTATAACAACTCCATCAAATATTTTAAATAGCTCTGTTAATGCACCAACTACATTAAATGAATTTATATTATAGTTATTTGATTGTATCGGTGTTATTAATATTTCCTGAAGTATGCATTTTATAATATATCTTATTTCTTCTTCAATGACAGCAATTTTATACTCTAGTTCTAGCTCAATAAGCCTAAGTATTTTAAGCATACTCTCATTTACCTTATCCCTTACAGCAAGAACTATATAATATTTTATCATTGTTATACATTCTTTTTCATTTAAGGTTCTTTTTCTATCTGCATCAAATGGAATATAGTTTACGTTATAGAGCATTCTTATTATCTGCCTTTTACTAAACTTACCGAAATTTTCTTCTATAAACCTATCATATCCTGTTGATATTAGTATATCCTCTGCTTTGCATCTCCACTCAACGTCATCTATTTTATCTATAATTTCCCTAATACTTACCCTAAAAATTAAATACTCAAAAACATTTACCAGTATCTCTTCTTCAACCTTTTCTGCAACAAGTGCCAGTTTGTAGTTTCTGCAATCCTCATCTACATAAGGTGGTATATATTCTCTGTTACAAATTCTATTATATGCATCAATTATAACCTGCTTTTTTCTGCATGCATTACATGGATTGTATTGTACTCTTTTATCCTTCATACCACCTTCAATGCTATCTTTAACAAACTCATTAAAACAATCTTCATACTCACACTCTTCATCGACAGCTTCAAATCTTTCCGACAATTTTTTTAAAAAGTTATCTATTTCTCTATCAATATCATTTGCCATAGAACCCCACCTTACATATTTAATCCACAGTATAGTATATTAACAATTTATAAAAATAATGATTTTTCAAATTTTCAAACTAGTTTTCAACAATATCCACATGCTTGTCCACATATTATGCACAAGATTTTTTTGTTCAACATTCTTCCACAAGTTTTTCACATATTATTCCACAGGCTTATCCACAGAGTTTGTGGATAAGCCTTAAAAACAGTGGATAACTTTTAACAATCACTTTCTACTTCGCCTTTAATTAATATATCCATTGGTTCAACAAAGAATCCTTTAAATTCAATGTCAAAGAAATTATATAACTTACAACAATCCTTACAGAAAGTATATTTCTTAGGAACATACTTATATTTAAATTCTTTACCACATATTTGTGTTGATATTGCATAACAAACTTCAATATCAGTTATATTTATATTAAGGTTTTTTACCCCATCTGTTTTGTAAACAATATTTTTCTCTATCTTAAAATATAGCTTTAGTCTATTACCAAACTGTTCATATCTAAACTCATCAATAATATCGCAACCACATTCAAATTCCTTTTCTTCACCACTGCATAGAACTTTATTAAACAATATATTTCCGTCAATTCTCTCTAATATTCTGTCTACAAATATATCTATATTAGTGTTGCAAAAGCTTGTAATAACTTCTTTCTTTAATAACTTAACATCATAGCTTAAATTTTCAGTTGTATATAATATTGGTGCAATAAATTTTGTATAATATCCATCCTTTTCAAATATGATAGTGTAAATACCTGGTACTAAGTTAAAACTATACTTTTTATCAAATATTGCTGTTAAAATAAGTGTACATCCTTGATATAGCTTGACTGTTACATCCTCTAAAGGTACATTTGTTTTACAATCTAATATTTTTCCTTCAAGCTTTATAATTGCACCTTCATAAATTGGCAAAACATCAATCTTCCCTTCCGTAACATATACAGTTTCTACATTATCTGCTTTTGCCTCTGCTGTATTTAGATATTGCTCTCCTGTTACAAGAAAATGTCCTTTAAATTCAATAGTCAAAGTTTTTTCTTCATCTTTAGCCAAATTTCCAACATTCCAAGTTAAAATATTAGTTGTAGAGTCGAAAGTCACTCCAGTTGTAGGTGACAATATTGGGTATCCATCAACAAAAACAAAACTATTATTTATATAATCTGTTACCACAACATTTGTAACAGTTACTTCTTCCTCAGAAATATTTTTTACTGTAATTGTTGCCTTCCAATATCCTTCTATGCATTCTTTGATATCTGTTGGTCCTTCAACAGTTTTCTTTATTTCTAATTCCCCATCAAATTGTTGGTTTATATCATCTCCACAGATATATTCTTTATTTATAACATTATCCTGTGTAGATGTGAAATAACACAGTTTAAAAACTGTATTTTTAAAATCAAAACCATTAAATTTATTCTTTGGTACTTTAAAATCTAAGAAAAAATCATCATCATTATTAGGGCATGGAAAATTTGAATCAGCCTTAATAACCCTTACATTTGTTCCTAAAGTAATATCTTCTTGATAGATAATCAAACCACTATTATCAAGTATCTGTAACTTATAATTATTACCGCTTGAATTTACTCGTACAGTATATTTTTTTGGGGTTGAATTATCTTTATAATTAATTTCTACTCCCCAAACAAACTCTTTTAACTCATTTTTATTATTCTTTAGTGGATCTCCGTTTAGCCTAATTCTAAAAGAAATATCATCATTATCGATGTAATAATATGTCGCCGGATAAGTTATATCTCCCACTATATCAGACCAACAAGGGCTTTCGTTCTTAGGTTCAGCAACCTTTATATAGGTAATCCACTGATTATCATTTGGGAACACACAAATCACCTCTATATATTTTTATACCTCTCTATATTCTACGTAATTACTTTTATATTGGTTACATCTATCTTAAATAATGTTATTTTTCAAACTTCAATCATATAATTATACGAGGTGATTTTATGAAAAGATTTGCTGCATTAACTTTAATTCTTATCTGCCTTTTATTTACTTCATTTACTCCAATAAACTTTAATAAGCAAAATGTATATGAAATAACAAAGGAACTTTCATCTGAAAAATACCGCGGCAGACTTGCAGGAGACAAAGGAAATAAACTTGCTGAAGACTATATAGTTTCATATTTTAAAAAACACGGGTTAAAGCCTCTATTTAATGATTATAGGCAAAGCTTTGAGGTTTATGTCCCTTTAATTGAGGGAGATTGTACATTAAAGGTATTTGACCTAAATAAAAATCTAGTAAAAGAGTATGCCTATGCCATTGATTTTAAAGAGCTCATATCAGGTCAATCACAAGGGGGAAAGATTTTTGCAAAACTAGATGATAGTTCAATTAAATTTGATGAAAGAGTTTCTAATGAAAGCATGAATAGCTATACCATTGATAAAAAGCTTATGGAAAATGGTGTAAAAGCAGTTATTTATCCTTTTGATAGAATGATGAGATTTAGAAGTCCATATAAAGAACAGATACCATATATTGATGGACTTATAAAAATATCTGTTCAAAAATCTGTTGCAAAAGAACTTGAAGAATTTAAAAGTAAAGGATATTATGTAGAAATCAAATCACCTGTTAACTATAAAAAAGTTATGGTAAACAACATAATTGCCTATAAAGAGGGAACAAATAAATCCCTACCCCCTATCGTATTTACTGCCCACTTTGACCATGTTGGTTTTGATGCAGATGGTGTAATTTATAAAGGTGCTCTTGATAATGCATCAGGAACAGCAATGCTTCTTGAAGTTGCAAGGGCATTTAAAAATACTCCTACTGAGCGAACTATAATCTTTGCTGCATTTAATGCCGAAGAAGAAGGACTTCTTGGCTCAAAATACTTTGTTGAGAATTGTAAAATTGATTTAAAAGAAGCTGAGGTTATAAATTTTGATATGGTAGGCTCAAGACAAGACATTGAACTTTCAATACTTTCTTCTCAAAATAGAAGTAGTTTTTCAAGAGAAATAGGACAACTGCTTAAAAATAAGATTAGATTTAAAAATCTTTATCAAGATAACAGTGACCATGCATCTTTTTGCACTAAAAATATAAACGCAATCACCTTTATTCACGATGATGTTTCAAATATTCATACACCAAATGATACCATTGATAATGTTTCAATTGATAGATTTGAAGACATATTTAATGCAATAAACATATATCTTGAAACCCGTTCTAAAGGTGTTTATAACCCAACTGTTGAAACAATCTCAATAAATCAATACATTGTTAGCTTTATAGCTGTTCTTTTGATTTTATTAACTTCAAAATATGTTGTTGAAAAAAGGTTGTGATAAATATGGCTCATATTGCAACAGTTTTAGATTTAAAACGAATTATAAAACATAAACCAAACTATGTTTCAGAAGAAGAAATATATAGCATATATAACGATGGGTATATGGTGGTTTCTGACATAAACCCAATACATTTTTCATATCCCGTAAGGTTTTACGATAATATAATGATAAGGTATTCCATAAAGGATTATAAGGAACTAACTGATATGCTAAAAATATTTCTAGATTTATTTGATGAGGATATTTATGTTGCCAACATTGACGAAGATGCAATAAACACTTTAAGCAGCTTAAACTTTAAACCTGTTTTTAAAATGAATACATTGATTAAAAAGGATTATGAAATTAAAAATAATAATTTAAATTGCTATTTTGTTCCCTACTCTAATATATACTCAAATGATATTTTAAGCATAGATAGCTTTTATTTTAAAGATATATTTAAACTTAAACCCCACCACATAATTGAGTTATCAAGGGACGAATACACAAAAATATCCCTATGCATTCATGATGGTAAGTGTGTTGGTTACTCAATTTATAAATTAAATCATGCACTAGGATTTGGATATATTATTAAAATTGCTGTTGATAAAGATTATTTAAATCAAGGTTTTGGTTCAATGATTTTAATGGATATAGT
>JAOAFH010000050.1 GCA_026416355.1 Clostridiales bacterium
GTTCCATTTAGTGCATAGCATGCACCAGCAACATAATCTATCATTCTTTGTGCTGTTTTTCTGTCAACATCAGTTATGTTCATAACAACAATTTTTCTTGATTTTAGTGCATCTATAACATCCATTATGTCATCTTCAATAGTTTCTGGTTTTTTCAATACTATTTTAGGTGTTTTACTCTTTATGCTAACAACCTTATTTCTAACTTCTCTAGGTTCTTGAATTATATCAATGTCCTCTTCTTCTTGAATCTCCTCTAGCTCATTTTGAATTGGCTCATCTTCTTCAACTAATCCAATTGTTCCAAATAATTTATTAAGTACATTATTCTTCATTATTTTTCCTCCTTTGCATAATATCTTTCACCAAAAATACCAGTTCCTACTCTTATTATGTTTGCACCCTCTTCAATGGCTATTTCAAAATCATCAGACATTCCCATTGATAAATACTTTATATCAAAATTTTCATATTCTACTTTTTTTACATCATCAAAAATTTGCTTCATTGTTCGAAAATAGTTTCTTGTTTCATCTATGCTAGCTTCAGCTGGGGGAATACACATTAGTCCCTTCACTTTTATATTTTTAAATTCACTTAAGCTATTACAAAAATCCAAAATGTCCTCTTTATAAATTCCATATTTACTTTCTTCTTTACCAATATTAATTTGTATTAATACATCCATAACTTTACCTATATTTTTAGCCCTTTTGTCAATCTCTTTTGCCAATTCAATATCATCAAGTGAATGAATTAATTCTACCTTATCTATAATATACTTTACCTTATTCTTTTGTAAATGTCCAATAAAATGCCACTTAACACCATCTAGTTGCTCATACTTTTCCATAAGCTCTTGAGCTTTACTCTCGCCAAATGTTTCTATTCCAGCTTCCTTAGCTTTAAATAGTTTATCTATAGGATGAGTTTTGCTAACACCAACTAAAATTATTTCACTACTATCCCTATTAGCTCTTTTACACGCCTCTACTATTTTTTCCTTTACATATTTTACGTTTTCAGCAACTCCCACTTTTATCACCTCTTAACCCTCTGCTTATCCTTTAAACCTTTAGGATTAATTATTATTTCATCTCTTTCCTTTAATACTTCATCCTCTGTTACACATATTTTATAATCCATATGGCTTATTTTTATTGGCCTAAAATAAGCATAGTCTCCTTTTTTTATAAAAACACCTTGTTTGCCATTATATTCTACAACAGAATCTCTCGGAAGTATATACCCATAATACTTCGCATTAATTATAAACCCTTCAAAGAACCTTTGTCTATTAAATTCTGGCAAATCATATTTTGTGGTTAAAACTAAAAATATATTTTCATTTTTTATAAATACATCCTTTACATTGGCTTCATATCTATTATTATTGATCTCTATAATAACTTCTTTACCCTTTTTAATCGTCTGTAAACTATCTTTATTTGCAACAATACACAACGTCCATAATGAGTTATCTAATATTTTTATTCCCTTTCTATTTTCTTGATTTTTTATTTTATCAAAATCTGAAAACTGTATATTTTTTATATTATCAAGTGTAAACTTATTTTCAAATCCATCTATGTAGAATACAACTTTACCCTGCATAGTACTTTTATTGTTTCCATAGACTACTTTTCCACTTTGAACTACTTCACCTTCTTTAACCTTAACCTCTTTACTACTTAAATCACCTTCATATATTATATTTTCGTTTATAAAATAAAAACCTTTAAAGGAAACCTTATCTTCATAATAACTCTTTTCTAACGTTATGGTTTTGTTTGATTTTGTTAGAGAAATACTACTTAAAATAATTGCAATAACTATAGCTATAACCACTGAATATTTAATAACAATTTCTTTATTTTGCATATATAATACCTCCTAAAGTTATATTATTCTTCAAAAACAAACAAAATCCTTCAAAAATCTTTAAATTTCATTTTTAAATTTATTTTGAATAAGTTTGATTTAAATGTAAACAATAAAAATTATAAATATCATTATATGTTACTACAATTTACATATTTATTATATCTATAGTAAGTATAGATAAAAACATAAGGAGATTGGAGGACAATTAAGGAGATTTGAGGAAAACCAAGGCTATTTAAATTAATACTCAATAGACAAATATTAAGAATTTTTATACTGAAATTTCAAATTTGTATTAAACTCCGCCTTATGTTATTATATAATCACAAGATTAATAATGTTAATCACTCGTTAGGAGGTTTTATAATGGTTTCCCATACGGTGGCGACCTTTGTTAAAAAAGAGGTTTTCCACAAACATGATGAGTCTTTTACCTAGAGCCGACCTAAATGAAACGACAAATAAAATAAATAAAGGAGTGGATATTATGGATATCGGCAATATTAAAATGGTAAAGGACACTTTAGTTGATACTAAAAAAACAACTAATAAGGACAAAAACACTAATACAAAACAAGGTTGTATCAAAATGAATGATTACTTCTCATTCTAATATAAAAAGGGCCTAAACTTTAGGCCCTTATTTTTGTACTATAAAATTATACAAATCAAACCACCATTACCTTCGTTTATAATCTTTTGTAATGTTCTTTGAAGCTTTTCTTGAACATCATCTGGCATCATAAATACTTTGTTTTGCAAACCTTCTTTTACTAGTTCTTCTAGTGATTTACCAAACATATTTGATTGCCAAATTCTTTGAGGATCATTTTCAAATTCTTCAATCATTGATTTAACTAAATCTTCGCTTTGCTTTTCAGTTCCAACTATTGGAGAAACTTCTGTTTCAACATTAGCTCTAATTATATGAAGTGATGGCGCACTTGCTCTTAGTTTAACACCAAATCTATTGCCTTGTCTTACTATTTCTGGTTCTTCTAATTTTAGCTCTTCTAATTGTGGTGGAACTAAACCATAGCCACCTTCCCTAGCATCCCTTAGAGCATCTGATATCTTATCATATTCTCTCTTAGCAAAGCTTAAATCCTTCATTATTTCTAGAAGATGGTGTTCACCATTTATGTCATAGCCTGCAAATTCACCAAGTACTCTAAAGAATAATCCATCCTTTACCTTCATTGAAACTTCTGCAGTTCCTTCACCAAGTTTAATATCATTTAAATTAACATCACCAACAAATTCATATTGTCTATAATCTAATACAGTTGGTTTTATATCCTTGATTTTATCTAGCTTATCCACTGAATTCTTAACAACATTTATAAAGTTTTTCTTTAACCAGTGGTCTACTGAAAGCTTTTCTACCCATTCTGGAATTCTAATTCCTATTTCCTTAACTGGGAATTCATAAAGAACTCTTTCTAGAATGTTTTTAACATCTTCTATTTTCATATTTAAAGCATCTACAGTGTAAACCGGTACCCCATATCGATCTTCTAAATTTTTACGTAAATTGATTGTATCAGGATTATATGGATGAGTTGTATTTAAAACAACTACAAATGGTTTATTTATCTTTTTAAGTTCATTTATTACCTTTTCTTCTGCATATATATAATTTTCTCTTGGTATATCTGCAATAGATCCATCTGTTGTAACTACAATACCAATAGTTGAATGCTCATTAATTACCTTTCTTGTTCCTATTTCTGCTGCTTCAACAAATGGTATTTCTTCATCAAACCAAGGAGTCTTAACCATTCTTGATTCTCCGTTTTCAATGTGTCCTGACACTCCATCAATAATGTATCCAACACAATCCACCATTCTTACTCTCATTTTTGCATTGTCATTAAGTTCAATTTCAACTGCTCCGTCACTTGGAATGAACTTTGGTTCAAATGTTGAAATAGTCTTACCTGAACCACTTTGTGGCAAGGTATCCTTTGCCCTATCCCTAACTGAAGGATTGTTAATATTAGGTAAAACCAAAACTTCCATCATTCTTCTAATGAAAGTTGATTTACCTGTTCTAACTGGGCCTACAACTCCTAAGTAAATGTCCCCCTGTGTTCTCTCTGCTATCTCCTTGTATATATCCAATCCTTCCACAATGTTACCTCCTTTACAAACCTTCTATGTAATAATATTAATTTCAACAAAAATTTAGAACAAAAAAATAGTAGAAGTTGAATTACAACTTCTACCTAATTGCATATCACTCCAATTTAATAGTCATTATTGATTTAAAACCACTATGATAATGATATTACCTCACTTTTTTTATCCCTTGTCATTAGCTCATTAACTGCCTCTCGTGGATCTCTGCCATTAAATAGTACGTCATAAAGGGCATTAACTATTGGCATTTCGACTCCTACTTTGTTAGCTAAATTATATACAGCTTCAGTTGCTGAAACACCTTCTACAACCATTCCTATTTGCTGTTTAGCTGTTTCTAAGTCTACACCCTTTCCAAGTAAGATTCCACATCTTCTGTTTCTTGAATGCATACTTGTACAAGTAACAATCAAATCTCCAATACCTGCAAGTCCTGCAAATGTCATAGGATCTGCACCAAGTTTTACCCCTAACCTTGTAATTTCAGCAATACCTCTTGTCATTAGTGCCGCCTTTGTATTATCTCCATAACCAAGGCCATCTGAAATACCTGCTGCAAGGGCTACTATATTTTTAACAGCTGCTCCTATTTCTACACCTACAACATCATGGTTTGTATAAACTCTAAAATTATTGTCCATAAATACATCCTGTATAAACTCTGCTGCTTCAATATTTTCTGATGCTGCAACTATTGTCGTTGGTATTGAAGCTGCAACTTCCTCTGCATGTGTAGGACCTGACAAAACAACAACTTCATTATTAGGGCACTCTTCCTTGATTATTTCTGACATTCTTTCAAAAGTATTGTTTTCAAGCCCTTTAACTAAGCTTACTAAAACCTGTTCTTTTTGTATGTATTTCTTTAAGTTTTCACAAACTGTCCTTAAAGCATGTGATGGTACGGCAAACACTAAAATTTTTTTACCGTCTATGCACTCTTTAACATCTGAAACACCCTTAACACTGTTTGGTATTTCAACATTTTTTAAATAATGTTCATTTGTATGCTTTGTATTTATTTCATTTATTAATTCTTGATTCCTATCCCACACTTCAACTTCATAACCTTTTTTAGCTAAATGTATTGAAATTGCCGTCCCCCAGCTTCCTGCACCTATAACTCCTATTTTCATATTAATCCTCCTGCTTTGCTCTATATATAAATCTAATAGGTGTTCCCTCTAAACCAAAATGCTGTCTCAATTGATTTTCTAAATATCTCTCATATGAGAAGTGTATAATATTTGTGTCATTAACAAAGAAAATAAATGTTGGTGGCTTTGTAGAAGCTTGTGTTACATAATAAATCTTTAGTGGTTTACCTCTTTCAATTGGTGGCTGTTTCATCATTACAGCTTCACTAATTACTTCATTTAGAACACCTGTTTTTATTCTCATAGCATGCTGATTTGCAACATATTTAATTAGATCAATTAGCTTGTTAATACGTTGTCCTGTTTTTGCAGAAATAAATATAATAGGAGCATAACTTAAGAATGCAAGATCTTTTCGTATATCTTTTGTAAATTCATTCATTGTCTTGTCGTTTTTCTCAATTTTATCCCATTTATTTACCACTATAACTACAGCTTTTCCTTCTTCATGGGCATAACCTGCAATTCTTTCATCCTGTTCTGTTACACCTTCTTCTGCATCAATCATAACTAGACATACATCTGCCCTTTCAATTGCTGTAATTGACCTTAAAACACTATATTTCTCAACATCTTCTTTAACTTTGCTCTTTCTTCTAATACCTGCAGTGTCAATAAAAAGGAATTTATCCTCTCCAATTTCAACATAGCTATCTATTGCATCACGAGTTGTGCCTGGTATATCACTAACTATTGATCTTTCTTCTCCTACAATTTTATTAAGCAAAGTTGACTTACCAGCATTTGGCTTACCAATAATCGCAACTTTAATTTCAGGAGATTCTTCTTCATCATCTGCCCTATCTTTAAAGTGGCTAACTATTGCATCTAGCATATCTCCTAAACCAAGACCTGATGATGCTGCAATTGTATATGGTTCACCTATACCAAGATTATAAAATTCATATTTGTTATCTTCCATTTCAATATTGTCAATCTTGTTAACAACCAATACAACTGGCTTGTTTGTCTTTCTTAGCATATTTGCAACTTCATAATCATCTGCTGTAATACCTGTTTTACCATCAACCATAAAAACTATTACATCTGCAGTTTCTATTGCAATTTCTGCTTGTCTTCTCATTTGTTTTAGTATAACATCTTCGGTATCCATTTCTATACCACCAGTGTCTATTAGGGTAAATTTATTATTTAACCATTCTACCTCACAATATAATCTATCCCTTGTAACTCCTGGTGTATCTTCAACTATTGCTATTCTTCTTCCTGCTAATCTGTTGAAAAGAGTTGACTTCCCAACATTTGGTCTTCCTACTATTGCTACTATCGGCTTTGACATTTTATCACCTCACGTCTAATTTTTTCTATTAAATCTTCACCTGTATACTTACATTTAATAATTTTAACCCCTAGCATTTCTCTAAGTTCATCTATGCTTATATCATCTAAAAATACATCTTCGTCTGCCTTAAACATATTTGAAGATAATATTAATATGCTTCCTTCTACCTTGTCTTCAATTTGCTCATATATATCCTTTGCTGTTAATAATCCTGATACAGTTATTTTTTCTCCAAAGAAATTATTTATAATAGGATATACACTAATATTTATATTAAATTTATTATTTATTTTCTCTGCCATTGATTTTATAAATTCATAACTTGAAGTTCCTGTTGTAATTGTAAACTTTAAACCCTTACCATCAAAATCGAAATAATCTATATCATCCTCTATGCACCTTTCAAAGTATCTAATCATTCCTATACCATCTTCAAGTTGTTCAAAATCCTCATAATGACCATAATCTGGCAGCTCTAGACCTGCCATTATATAAAACTCATCGGCTAGTCTAACAAATGGTGTTCCTATTTTTTCTTCTATTTCTTTTTGAATCTCTTCTATTTGTCTGATAACAGTCATAGAAGATTCTTTATCAAATGAATTTAATTCAAACAATCCTTCTCTAAATTTAGTAATCCCCACTGGTACTACTGCGACATTAGAAATTTGAGGATACATAGTTAATAAATCCTTTATTGTTCTTGTTAGTTCCTCTCCATCATTTATTCCAGGACAAAGAACTATCTGACAGTTAACAGTTATTGAGGCATTAGTAAGTTTTTTTAGATATTCTAAAACCTTACCTGCCCTTTTGTTATTAAGCATTTTTACCCTAAGTTCTGGATTAGTTGTATGAACCGATACATTAATTGGACTTATTTTAAATCTAATTATTCTATCTATATCCTCATCCTTCATGTTTGTTAATGTTATAAAATTACCCTGTAAAAACGAAAGTCTTGAATCATCATCTTTAAAATACAACGTTTCTCGCATTCCCTTAGGAAGCTGATCTATAAAACAAAATACACATTTATTTGAACACCTTCTAGGGTTATTTATATACGGATCATCAAATTCTATCCCTAAATCCTCATAGGCATCCTTTTCTATTAAAATATCTTTAATTTCACCATTTGATTTTTTTATTTTTATATTAAGCTTTTCATCTGTTATTACATATCTGTATTCTATTGTATCTAACACATCTACCCCATTAATCTCTAAAATAGTATCAAAAACTTCAATACCACATTTTTCTGCAATACTTCCTTTATACACATTTGTTACTACAATGTTTTTCTTTTGTTTAAATTCCATAGACTTCACTCCATAACTAATTTCATTATGTTATAATAACATTTCATGCAAAATAATGCAATATATTAGCGAATTCGTCAGAAAATAAACAATATAAAAGAACTATGCATAACTTTTTATCTAAAGCTGCATAGTCCTCTAAAATTAATTTTTAGCTTTTATAATATAGTGGTAATGTTATAGTAAATTTTGTTCCTTTATTTATTTCGCTCTCTACATCAATTCGCCCATTAAAAATCATTAATATGTGTTTTACAATAGCAAGTCCTAGCCCTGTTCCGCCCATTGATCTAGATCTTGCCTTATCAACCCTATAAAATCTTTCAAATAACCTTGGTAAATGCTGCTTTGGTATTCCTATTCCTGTATCCTTAATTATAATATTTGCGTTATCTTTATTTTTTCTTAAAGTAACTTCAACACTTCCACCTGATGGTGTATATTTTATTGCATTATCAACTAGATTTATCATCATCTGTTTAAATTTATCCCTATCTCCATTTATATAAAGCTTTTCATTTGTTACATCAAAATTAAGCTTTATATTCTTTTCATTGGCGATAGTTTGCATAATATAATATACTTCGTCAATAGAATCATTTAAACATACCTTTTGAAAATTAACTGAGTAATCTTTATGTTCAAGTTCTGATAATGTAAGAATATCGTTTATTAATCTAGATAGTCTTTCTGCTTCTACATTAATTATATCTAAAAACTTTTCTCTTGTTGCTGAATCTTCAACATATTTTAGAGTCTCTGCAAATCCCTTAATTGAAGTTAATGGTGTCTTAAGTTCATGGGATACATTTGCAACAAAATCAGAACGCATTTTTTCAAGTGTTTTTATCTTTGTTACATCATGGAATACAAGTAAAACCCCTATCTCTTTTTGAGTTGCAAAATCTGAAACTGAGATTGCTTTTGTTTGTATTATCCTATATTTAGAATTGTTAATAACAATCTCTGTAGGCGCCTCATCTTTGTTCTTTAAAATTTCATATATTCTACTATCCCTGATAACCTCTAAAATATATCTGTTTTTTACATCTCCTTTTATATCAAATAAATCCATTGCAGCAGGATTAATTAAGATGATATTTTGTTCGTTATCAACAAATATAACTCCATCATCCATACTGTTTAGAATGGAATAAAGTTTATTTTTCTTATCGTTTAAATCCTTAATAGTATCCTCAAGTCTACTAGCCATTAGGTTAAAGGAATGGCTTAATTGACCTATTTCATCGCTTTCATAAAAATCAATTCGTTTTTCATATTGACCTAGAGCAATTTTTGTTGCAATGCTGGTTAAACTTTTTATAGGTTTTAAAATAAAGTCTAGTTTAAATATTACCAATATAGTTGCAAAAGCTATAGTAAATATAAAGCTCGAAAATGCATATTGCAAAAAATCAAATCTAAATTGCAATATATCATTAACTTGACTATATAAACCATATTTTTTAAGTAAAACTATAAATAAATAAAAACTAAAAACAACACAAAATAAAACAATTGGTAAAATAAAAAATACTAGTTTTTTTCTCATCGTATCACCATTAATCTTTGAATTTGTACCCTATACCTCTTACTGTTTCTATATATTTTGGGTTTTTATCGTCTTCCTCAATTTTCTGTCTTAGATGTCTAACATGAACATCTACTGTTCTAGTTTCACCATAATATTCATAACCCCATATTTTATCAAGTAAGAAATCCCTTGTCATAACCTTACCTTTATTTAAAACCAAAAGTTTTAATAGTTCAAATTCCTTTAAAGTAAGTTCAACTCTTTTTCCATCCTTTAAAACTTCATGTCGTTCCATATCTATCGTTAAATTACCAATATTAATTATATTAGTTTGTTTCTCTTCCTTTGTATTTCTCCTCAAAACAACCTTAATTCTTGCTACTAATTCACGAACTGAAAAAGGTTTAGTTATATAGTCATCTGCTCCAAGCTCAAGACCAAGTATTTTATCAAATTCTTCACCCTTTGCAGTTAGCATTATTATAGGTATATTTGCAAGCTCATCATCTCTTTTTATTTTTTTACATACCTCAAATCCATCTATTTCTGGAAGCATTATATCTAGAAGAATTAAATCTGGTTTTTTTTCATAGGCTATATTAATGCCTTCATTACCATTTAATGCATAATAAACTTTATACCCATTCATTTCCAAGTTATACTTTAAAAGCTCTACTATATGAAGTTCATCATCTATTATTAATATTTTTTCTGAAGCCATTTAGTTCCCTCCCTAAAGTGATACAAAAGTACCAATTCTTCCTGTGTTATTATTTACTCTATATGAATAAAATAAGTTATTGTTGCATTTTGTGCATATGTTAGAAATAAAAATATTTTCTTCTTTTACTGAAGCATCAAGTGCCTGTTTCTTGTTTTCCAAAAACAAGTCTACAAAATATTTATCATCAGTCTTTGTAACAAAGTTAAACTTATCTGCAACGTCATAACTTACCTCAAAACAGCACTGTCCTATTGCAGGCCCTAATGCAACAAAAATGTTATCACTATCTCCATTTAAATCATCAATTATTTTCTTTATAGTTTTATATAATATTTTTTGATATGTTCCCTTCCACCCCGCATGAACTACTGCTACAATTTTATTTTTATTGTCATAAACAATACAAGGCACACAATCTGCGGTAAATACTCCAATAGGAATGTCCCTTTCCTTTGTTATTAATGCATCTCCAACCTTTTCTTTAATAATATTTGCATTATTACTGTCAACCACATGTATTACAACGCTGTGTACCTGTTTTAAATAAACAATATTACTATTCATATTATTATCATTTAATGCCTTATTTATATTTTTATTGATAGCATCTTTATTATCATTAGTAAATATACCTAAATTCAATTCAGCATAGTCTTCTTTACTAAATCCACCTAATCTTGAAGAAAAAAAATGCTTAACTCCCATTTCCTTTAAAGGCTTACAAATCAAATAAACTGAATTATTATTCGTTTCTAAAACAAAATTTTTCATTTAATCACCACTTAACCTCTATTATTTTATTTTGCTTTAAACTTTTTTGAACATCAATTATTCTTTGATTATCCGAACCAACATATGGTTTTTTTAGAGTTTTTCTTTCTAATATAAATTTTCCATCAACCAATGTATCTAAATAGTTTAATATTTCTTTATATTTCTCGTGCTTAATTATATCTTCATATATATATCCAGTATAGCACATTATATTTATATTGTGCTTTTTTAATCTTTTAGCAAGTTCTATAAATTCATCTATTTGAACAAAAGGATCTCCACCTGAAAAAGTTACTCCATCTATAAACTTATTATTAATTATATCGTTATATATTTCATCTAATTCAACTAAATACCCTCCATCTATTGGATGTGTATTTGGATTATGGCAACCTCTACAATTATGTAAACAACCTTGAGCAAAAATAACATATCTTATACCAGGCCCATCAACAACACTTTCTTTGCTTAGGCCAGCTATTCTTAATTTCATATATTTCACCCTCTTATATTATAATATATATCAAAAAAATTAGCATGCAAATGTTAAGTGCATGCTAATTTTTTGTTAAATTACATATGCTTAACTCTCATCTTAAGCTCTGCTAATTTTCCATCATTAAACCTATCAGTTGTTGAAAGATATCCTGTAATTCTTCTAATTCTTCTTATATCACTACTTTGACAATCTGGACAAGCTTCTTCATTTATTACTCCTCTAAAGCCACAAACCCTACATTCATCAATTGGGAAATTGATGCCTGCATATCCAATATCACAGTTACGCATCCACTTTAGAATCTTTTCAAAAGCATCAATATTGTGTTCTAATGTCGAAGGTAACTCAACATAACTTATATGTCCACCATTACATAGCCTATGGAATTTACCTTCTATTTCAATTTTATCAAACATACTGATATTATAATCTACCGGAACATGGAATGAGTTTGTATAAAACTCCTTATCTGTTACACCTTTTATTTCACCAAACTTTTGTCTATCCTTTGGAACAAATCTACCTGCTGTTCCTTCAGCAGGAGTTGCATAAGCAACAAAATTTAGCCCTGTTTCTTCACTTGCAGCATCACAATAGTCTCTTAAATGTTTAATTATTTTTACTCCTAACTCTAATGTTTCTTTATCCTCTCCATGATGCTTTCCAGTAAGAGCTACAAGAGTTTCAGCTAATCCTATAAATCCAATACCTAAAGTACCATTTTTAATAGCTTCTAATATTTCATCATCAGCACTTAAATTTTCTGAACCCATATATAGTTTTTGTCCCATTAAGAATGGTAGGTCTTTAACTTTAAGTTTTGATAGTATATTAAATCTATGGATCAATTGCTCTTTACAAAGATCTAATATGTTATTAAATTCTTCAAAGAAGCCATCAATATTCCCAAAGCCAGCCTTTAATGCTAATCTTGGAAGATTAATTGTTACAGGAGCAATATTACCACGACCAGCTGAAATTTCAAGTCCATTTCTATTTTGAATTGTACGTGTTCTACATCCCATATATGAGATTTCATCACCATATTTGCTATTAAAGCTTGAATCCATAAAACTAAACGTTGGATTCATTCTATGAGATGCTACCCTCATAGCAAGTCTAAATAAGTCATAGTTTGGATCTCCCTCATTTAGGTTTATTCCCTCTTTAACTCTAAACACTAAATTAGGAAATATTGGGCTTTCTCCCTTTCCTAGACCTTTATCAAATACCTCAAGTACAGCTTTAATTACCATTCTTCCTTCTTCAGATGTATCTGTTCCTAAGTTAATTGAACTGAATGGTACTTGTGCACCTGCTCTAGAATGCATACTATTTAAATTATATATTAATGCCTCCATCGCTTGGAATATTTCTTCGTATGATGGTTTTTCATTAAGTCTTCTTATTACTTCTGCCATCGACTTGTCAAAATGTGGGAAACTTTGTCCTCCATACATGTCATTTTGATTACTTTGAAGTATTATTGCTGCTTGTGCTGTTGCTGAAGATATTCTCTTTGGTGGTCTAATATATCCATATCCTGTATTAAAACCATTTTGTAAAAGATTAGTTAAATCTATTTGAAGGCAATTTAATGTTTTGCCGTAAAAATCCAAATCATGTATATGTATATCACAATTAACGTGTGCTTTAGCAATGTGTTCAGGAATTACATTTGTTAAATAATATTGCTTACTAGCTGCTGATGCTATTTGAAGCATTTTTGCTGAAGGTGAATTACCTATGTTGGCATTTTCTCTACTAGTTTCTACAAGTATCTCCTTTACAACATCCATTAGTTCTGTTTTTGCTTCTCTATATCTAGTTCTTTTTGCTCTATATAATATATATGCCTTTGCTGTTCTAGCATGTCCATCTTCAATAAGAACCTTTTCTACACAATCTTGTACAAACTCAACTGTTGGTATTTCATCTTCCTTAACCAATGTTGCCATATAGTTTAATACTTTATCGGCAACTTGTTCAGCCATTTCAAAATCTGAACCTCCCACTTCTCTAGCAGCAAGGAATATGGCTCTAGCTATCTTATCCTTACTGAAGTTAACTATTCTCCCATCACGCTTTTTGATTTGATTAAACATTTTTAAACACCCTTTCTACTTTTCCTGAAGTAATCTTTGAAGCTCATCCATAAATGTATTTATATCTTTAAAATGCCTATATACAGAAGCAAATCTTACATAGGCAACATCGTCTAATTTTTTCAATCTATCCATAACAAGTTCTCCAATATAAAAACTCGTTACCTCTTGATCCATCGAATTAAAAATTGTTTTTTCAACATCCTCTGCAATAGCCTCAATACTTGATATTGAAACTGGTCTTTTTTCGCATGACTTAATAAGCCCATTTAATATTTTTCGTTTATCAAATGGCTCACGAGTTCCATCTCTTTTAATTACATATATAGGTAAATCTTCGACCTTTTCATATGTAGTAAATCTCTTTTGACAACTTAAACACTCTCTTCTTCGTCTTATGGATGAGTGGTCTTCGTTATGCCTTGAATCTAGAACTTTAGTTTCGATGTGATTACAGAAGGGACATCTCAATTATTACCACCCCAAACCTCAATATTTTGTGTACTGTGTTAATTATATTTACTATATATAGTTTTGTCTAATCCTAAAAAATTTATTTAATAAAAAAAAACAGATATAATTTTATTTTTCTTTTTATATCTGCCTATTTCTCGATTATATTTACCTATTCATCGTTTGATTTTTCTTTTTGTCTTTCTATTAGAATAACATCTATACCCAATGTCTTTATATCTTCCCAAGGAATTATTACCTCATCCTTCTTTTTAAATAATCCAAAGAATCCACCATCGGGTGGTAAAACAATACTTTCAATCTTTGTAAAGTCATCATCAAATATAATATCACTTATAAAGCCAAGTCTTTTCCCTGTGGATATATCAATAACCTCCATTTGTCTAATTTGCGATAGAGCTATTAAATTATCAGTAAGTTCTTTTTTCATAACAACACCCCCTAAAAAATTATATTCACATTAAAAATTTTAAATGACTATACATATATAAAATAAACTTACTCATTTTAAACACATTATATTGTATTTCTAATTTTAATGATTAAATATGCTTTTATCAAAAAATAATACATAAGAGATAATATTTATCAACCAAAATAATTATTTAATGTTGCGATATTACAATTCACTCTCTTTCTGTTTTAGATTATATTTTAATAAATTTGCTAGATTTTCAACAAATAAAGGGTTGTCGCAGTAGATTTACTGCAACAACCCCAGGACTAAACTAAGATATTTTTATACGTACTTTCTCATATGCGAGAGTGCTGACTTTTCTAATCTTGAAACCTGCGCTTGAGATATACCTATTTCTTCAGCTACTTCCATTTGTGTTTTGCCTTCAAAGAACCTTAAAGTTAAAATAAGTTTTTCTCTACTAGACAGTTTTTGCAATGCCTGTTTAATTGATATATTTTCTATCCAGCTATCATCGGTATTTTTGTTATCACTAATTTGATCCATGACAAATATAGCATCTCCACCATCATGATAGATAGGTTCAAATAAAGATATTGGGTCTTGGATGGCATCTAATGCAAAAACAACCTCTTCTCGTGGGACATCAAGCTCCTTTGCTATTTCCGATACAGTTGGCTCTTTGTTGTTTTTTGATATCAAACTGTCCCTAACTTGCAAGGCCCTGTAAGCAATATCCCTTAACGATCTGCTTACCCTTATGGAATTGTTGTCTCTTAAATATCTACGTATCTCTCCAATAACCATAGGAACTGCATATGTAGAAAACTTTACATTTTGACTTAAATCGAAGTTATCAATGGCTTTAATAAGACCGATACATCCAACTTGAAATAAATCATCTACATTTTCTCCACGATTGTTAAATCTTTGTATGACACTCAATACTAATCTTAAATTTCCTTTTATAAATTTTTCTCTAGCTGAGTTATCTCCGTTTTTCATTTTTATGAGTAGTTCCTTCATTTCATCGTTTGTTAAAACTGGTAATTTCGATGTATTAACTCCACATATTTCTACTTTGTTGGACAACATGCAAAATCATCCCCTTCAGATGTTTGTATTAAAATTATTTCCGAAGGGATATTTATTTATTCATGCCAATTTATGTCATCTTTGTTATTTCTCTTTTTAGTCTCTTAATTATTCTTTTTTCAAGCCTTGATATATAGGATTGTGAAATCCCTAAAATATCTGCCACTTCCTTTTGTGTTTTTTCTCCTCCGCCTCTTAAACCAAATCTCAATTGAACTATTTGTTGTTCTCTTTTAGTTAATTTACCCATGGCATTTCTTAAAAGTTGTTTTTCCACATCATCCTCAATACAGTTAAATATCATATCTGAATCAGTTCCTAATATGTCAGATAAAAGAAGCTCATTACCATCCCAATCAACATTTAATGGCTCATCAAATGAAACTTCAGCTTTAATCCTACTATTTCTTCTAAGATACATTAAAATCTCATTCTCAATACATCTTGATGCATATGTTGCAAGTTTTATCTTCTTTACAGGATCAAAAGTATTAACAGCCTTTATAAGCCCTATAGTTCCAATTGATATCAAATCTTCTATTCCAACTCCTGTATTTTCAAATTTCCTCGCAATATAAACTACCAATCTTAAGTTTCTTTCAATTAAAATATTCTTAACTGTTTCATCTCCCTGTTTTAACTTATCAACCAAATCTTTTTCTTCTTCATTAGATAAAGGTGGTGGTAGTGAATCATTCCCACCAATATAATACACTTCATCATAACCGTATATAATAGATTTTATCCAAAGCATTATTCCCAAAAGCTTTTGTTTGATTCCTTTAAATAGTTTCTGAAAAATCATTCTAATCCCCCCATTTAATTATTTCAGGATAAGCTATCGCTTGATAATCACCTCTACTTGATAAGTGCTTGTCGTATAATGCTAAAATAGGATTTTGAATTACTCCAACATTTTTTTTGTTATAAACATATATAAAATCCACTTTATATCCCATTAGAATCCCATTTTCCACTCCAAGTGCACTGTATGGAATTATACGTAAACGTTTAACTATTTCACTATCTGTTATATAACTTAAATCCTTTTTACTTTTTACTATGTCCATTATTTCAGATGGTATTAAATCTAATATATATTCCATATCAACAACCACAACTGGGTTACCTGTAATTGGATCCTTTAAGCTATTTCCTGTATCAATTAAAGCCCTAAGCCTTTTATTAATATCATTATTCACAATTCCTAAGTCAACTGTCTTACTTTTTATATCATAGTATCTATCAACAAAATCAAAAGCTACTTTAACCATTATAATACCTATAATTATTCCTAAAATTAAATATTTCGAAGATAGTCTATTTAAAACTAAAACTCCATTATTAACACCGACATTTTTATTGGTTAAATAGAATATACTTAATATAGAACCACCTAAAAAGAATGCAATACCATAAAATATTAAAGTTTGCCTTATAAATGATTTTAAATCCTTGGGCCAAAATGCTATCAAAATCATCAAAATCGATACTGCAATTTTCATTGCAAGAGAATAAAATACTTTTAATTCTGGAAAAAAGACAACAAACACATATATAGCTCCAACCAATGATGCAAATGTAATATATAAATTACTCCTTTCAATTCTACAAATTCTTTTAACAAGATATAATATAAGTAAATTTAAAAGCGCATTTTCTAACAGTAAAACATCTAAATATATAACCTGCATAATAGCCCACCTCCGTGGACAATGTTTTTCTTTTATTATACAACCATTTATATGTAAATTTTGTCATATCATATTTTATATATATAAAAAATTACTACATTTTATGACATAAAAAATGTTATTCCCAAATACATTATAACTAAAATTTTATTCATAAAAGTAGAGCCATTCAACATTTTAAAAAATAGTTGAATGGCTCTAATATTTTCTATCTTATGCGATAGCCTTTATTAAATTTCAAGTATTTATCTTCTAGCCCTTTGATTTCTTATAAATGGCGGAATATCTAAATCAGAATCATCTCCAACATTTACAATTCTTGACTCTTGTTCTTCCTTTGATTCTTCCTTATTTTCTTTTTTTGCACTTATTACTGGAATCTTATCAAATCCAGTAGCAATTACTGTAATTCTAATTTCATCTCCAAGACTCTCATCTAATGCTGTACCAAATATTATGTTAGCATCTGGATCAGCAGCCTGTCTAACTTGTTCTGCAGCATCAGTTACTTCAAATAGTGTTAAGCTTGATCCACCTGTAATGTTTAGAAGTACTCCCGTAGCACCATTTATAGTAGTTTCAAGAAGTGGACTTGAAATTGCTTGCTTTGCTGCATCTATAGCTCTAGTCTCACCTGATGCTCTACCTATACCCATGTGTGCTAAACCTCTATTTAGCATTATAGTTTTAATATCCGCAAAGTCAAGATTAATTAAACCTGGTTTTACAATAAGGTCTGAAATACCTTGCACACCTTGTCTTAATACATCATCAGCAATTCTAAAAGCTTCTGTAATTGGAGTTTTCTTATCAACTACTTGTAATAGTCTATCATTTGGTATTGTAACTAATGTATCAACCTTTTCCTTTAACTTTGCAACACCATGGTCTGCATTAATCATTCTAACTCTTCCCTCAAACATAAAAGGCTTTGTTACAACACCTACTGTTAATATTCCCATTTCTTTTGCAATTTCTGCAATTACAGGGGCTGCACCTGTACCAGTTCCTCCACCCATACCTGCAGTTATAAATACTAAATCTGCTCCCTTAAGAGCTTGAGTTATTTCTTCTCTGCTTTCCTCTGCTGATTTTTCACCAATTTCGGGATTCGCACCTGCACCAAGTCCTTTAGTTATTTTTTCTCCTATTTGTATTTTTTGACCTGCCTTTGATAAATACAAAGCTTGTCTGTCTGTGTTTACAGATATAAATTCAACACCTGCAAGTCCTGATTCAATCATTCTATTAACAGCGTTGTTTCCACCGCCACCTACTCCAACAACTTTTATTTGAGCACCTTGTTCAATTTCAAAATCAAAATCTAGCACAATAATACCCCCTTCTGTATTTTAGAAAAAGTCTGCAAAGAAGTCCTTGATTTTTTCTATAAATCCGCCTCTTCTTTGTTCGTCTATTTCTTCATATTCTTCTTCATAAACTTTTACTTCTTCTTTTGGTGCTGAACTTGTTAATTCAATTTGGCTTGTTCTCTTTTCCTTTAATGCATAATAGGCAGTTCCTGCTGATGCAGAATATATTGGATTTGCTACTCCAATAAAGTTTGGATATCCAAATCTAACAGATACATCCAAACTATTTTGAGCTGCATCTTGAATTCCCTTAATGTTAAACAGTCCTCCACCAGTTATAACAATCCCAGCAGATAATAAACCATATAGATTCTTATCTTCTAGATCTTTTCTAACTAAATACAACATCTCAGAAATTCTAGCTTCCATTATTTCTGCTATATCCTTTAAGTAAATTTCTTTTTCAGACTTACCACCTATGTTGTTTATCTTTATTATATCATTATTTCGTATTAAATTTGAAGTAGCTACGCCATATTGTCTTTTAATTTTTTCAGCATCACTTGAAGATATTTTGCATATAATTGAAATATCATTGGTAATATGGTTTCCACCTACTGGTATAACCTTAGTATATACTAAAGAACCTTTTTTGAATACAGAAATATCTGTAGTTTCTGCTCCAATATCTAAAAGCGCAACTCCTAATTCCTTTTCATCATCACTTAAAACAACACTAGAAGTTGCTAGTGGTTCAACTATTATTCCATCACAATTTAATCCTGCTTTTTGTATACTTCTTATAATATTTTGAACCGTTGTACAAGACGCAACAACTAAATTTGCATCAACTTCTAATCTAACACCTACCATTCCAATTGGATCTCTAATTTCATCATATCCATCAACTATAAACTGTTCAGGAATTATATCAATAATTTCCTTATCCTGAGGTATTGCTACAACTTTTGCAGCCTCTAATACCCTTGATACATCTTCCTTTGTTATTTCTCTATCCTCTCTCGAAACGGCAATAACACCTTTTGTTTTATATAAATTAGTATAGCCTCCAGGAATATTTACAAAAACAGACTTTATTTTCTTGTTTGACATATGTTCTGCTTGTTTTAGAGCTTGAACTATAGCTTCAACTGTAGAATCTATGTCTACTATTATTCCTTTTTTAACACCTTTGCACTCGGAGGTCCCAACACCTAATATATTAAACTGCTTGTTTTTCATTTCTGCAATTATTATACATACCTTGGATGAACCAATGTCTAAAGCTGCAACTATATTGCTCATCTAATAAAAACCTCCCAACTAAATGTACTATATTATATAATTCAACATAAATTTTAAATTCCCTTCTCGAGAAAATAAATTTTTTAAAAATACACTAATAATTAATATATCGATTGTTTTTATAAATACTTAAGAAAAAATAGTCAGATTCCTGACTATTTTTTTGGTGTTATATATTTAGGTTCAAAATCATCAAACAAGCCATTCACTTTAATCTTATCTGATTTTGATAAAGATAAATTTAATCCCCTAAGCTCCATAGTTTTATACCAGCTATCTGGATTATACATTGAATAGTATAATGCATCCTTATCTCCAATTGCCTTAACTATAAAAGGTGGTGTTATATACCTGCCATTTATCATAATAATTGGTCCTTCACATGTTATTGCAGTATTAGCAACTATTCTGTAT
>JAOAFH010000101.1 GCA_026416355.1 Clostridiales bacterium
GAATAATTGGTCTTGAATTGCTTTTGATAGCTTTTTATTCTTTAGCATTCCACAAGTATTTAGACTTTCCATAACTACATATTCTGGCTTGGTTCTCACCAATGATGTAGTTATCTGATGGATATAATCATGCCTTATATTTTTAAGCCTTCTTAGTGTCTTTAAAACAAGGAATTCTAATTTTTTAATGTTTTTAGTTTTTCTGTAACGGACTTCACCTCCTTCTGTTTGAATTTTATTTAGCTCATATTTTTTAGATAGTTTTCTTTGTAATCTCTTAAGTCTCTTTTCAAGTTTCTTTACTTTGTTAGATTTATTTATATTTTCAAATTTCTGTCCTGTACTAACTATTGCTAAATCCTTTACACCTAAATCTATACCTATTCCATCTGTTAAACTATCTTCTGTTTCTTCTTTTTCTTGTACATCTACTCCAACACTTAACCACCAATTTAGTCCATCAAATGTTACTCTGGGATTAGAATATTTAATGCTTTTTCCTATTGGTATTCTATTTGTTTCAGCTAACTTAATCCAATTTAGCTTTTGTTTATTTTTCTTTTTAGATGTAGTTAGTTTTTCTAGCTTTACATGAGTATCAGTTATAATTATTTTATCTGTATCTTGGTAAAAACTTTGTTTACTTCTCTTTTTACTCTTAAACTTTGGGAATTTACTTCTACCTTCAAAGAAATTTTTATATGCTATACAGGCATCTTTTATTGCTTGTATTGTAATGTTATTTGAGTAATTATTTAGCCAACTATATTCTTCTGTTTGTTTAAGCTGTGTTAACCTTTTTCTTAATTCACAATCACTTAAAAACTTACCACCATTTTTATAGTTAATTTGTTGTTGTTCTAAAGTCCAGTTATATGCCCATCTAGCAACCCCAGCACATTCTAATAGCTTTATCTTTTGTTTGTTATTTGGAAGTAACATAACCTTAAATGTTTTAATCATTTTCGGTCAATTCCTCAATCATTTTTCGTGCTTTATTAGCTCTTTTACCTTGCAATTTACAACTAAGCATTGTAATTATTTGTACTAAATCTTCAACAAGTTCTTGTTCTTCAGTTTTCTCTGTACTATCTATTACTTCAATTTCACAACCATACAAGTTTGCTATATATTCCACTAATTCAAAACCAAATCTTAATAATCTATCTTTATAAAGTACAACAACCTTTTCAACTTCATTATTAACTATTTTTCTTAATAATGTTCTTAATCCTTTTTTTGTATAATTGATTCCATTACCTATATCCTCAATTATTTCATATTTTTTGTTTTGTTTGTTTAAATATAATTTCATATTTTCAACTTGTCGTTGCAAATCTTCTTTTTGTTTATACGAAGATACACGACAATACCCTATAATAACTTTTGTTTTATTATCTTCTTTGATATTTAACACCTGTTTTAATTGGTCGTGTGAATAATATCTATATCCATTAGCTCCAGTATGATGTGGAATAAGCAATCCTTTTTTATCCCAATTTCTTAATGTTTGAGGAGTTTTCCCAACTAATTTAGAAAACTCATGTATAGTATAATACTTCATATTAATCACCTCTAATTGTATTGTACTATACAAATTATAAAAGTTAATATATATTTATTACTTTTTATAACTTTTAATTAACTGTTAACACCCTCCTTCCTTGTTTAGTATCACTCTTCTTGGGTATGGTATTTCTATTCCTTCTTTATCTAATTTATATTTTATTCTTCTTCTAAGTTCCATTTCAACAGCTGCTTGAGTTAAAGGAATAGTTTTTGCAACTACTCTAATTGTAATACCAAATTCTCCAAGCTTTACAACACCTAAGACATCAGGTCCTTCAACTATATCATTTATTTCATTTTTACATTCAACGCAAACTTCTTTTATTGCTCTAATTGCGTGATCTATATCCTCCTCATATGCAATATCAACATCCACAAGTGCTCTCATGTTTCCTCTTGTTTTATTTGTAACCTTTGTTATTGTTCCATTTGGAATAATGTGTAGGTCTCCTGAAAAATCCCTAAGCCTTGTTACTCTAATTCCTATTGCCTCAACAAATCCTGAAAAACCATCAATAACTACATAATCGCCAACTGCAAATTGGTCTTCAAATAAGATAAATACACCTGAAATTATATCTTTAACTAAGTTTTGAGCGCCAAAACCTATTGCAACACCAGCAACTCCTGTTACTGCAATTACAGTTTTTATATCAAATATCCATATTGCTGCAACAAAATACATTGCATATCTTAATAAGCTTTTAAAAAGTTCCTGAAGTGTTGCTGCCTTTTTCTCATTAAGACCAAACCTAGATTTTTTCTGTCTTTCAAAAAATGAATGAATTATTGCCTCTCCAATTTTTATTATAATTAAACAAACTATAATTATAAAAACAGCTCTAGTAACCTTTGTAGCTCCTTCAAATATCTTCTCTTGTGTCAAATTGCTGCTTATCATTTCTTTAACCTTATTATAAACAGTCAAGATTTCACCTCCTAAAATATTTAGAAAGATTAAGACCTATGGCCTTAATCTTTCTAATGTTTTAACTTCTTCTTTTTTATATAGATAAACTTCCTTTATCCTAATTTTATTTTCAGCTACAAGTTCATCTACCTTGTTTAAATTTTCCTTTGCTGATAGAATCGAGATTCCACAGCTTAATGTAATCTCCCTTGGAGTTGGTATAATTTGAACGCTTAAACCCAAACTTTTTAAAGTTGTTTCGGCTTGAATTGCAAAATTAGTGCTTTCAAATGTAATTATAATAAATTCATTCATTAATTCATCATCCTCATATTTTTATTGTATTTGTAGCCCCATTCATTTTTTCTACTATTGTATACATATTTGAAACTGAACCAACTACTAATTTATCTGATAGACCAAAGAAATTTAAACACGTTCCACAGGATAATATTTCCACACCTTCTTTTTCTAATGTTTTTAAGCTTTCTAAAACATCTGAGCCTTCTGTTGTTAGTTTTACTCCTCCATTAATAAATATTAATGTTTTTGGTTTAATTTCAGTTTCAGTTAAAGTATAAATATAGCTCTTCATCAATGTTTTTCCTAAAATATCATCGCCATGCCCCAAACTATCTGAAGTTATTACTATAACTAAATTTTTATCATCTTCAACTACACTACAATTGCAAACTTCTGATTTTTTTATAATAACATGTATTCCTTCGCTATCCTCATTTATACTATACTCATATCCTAAACTTTGAGCAAGTTTTGATAGGTTTTCCTTAGCTCCATTATTATCAACCAAAACTTCAAGTTCACCATAATCTATTGAATCTAATTCTTTTTTTGACATAATAACTGGTTTTGGACAAGCAAGCCCCCTACAATCAATTTTTTTCATTTTTATCCCCTCCATCTTTTTTATCCTTATTTTCTATTATATCAATTATTGCCTGGGCAATTCTATACAAACTAACCCCTTTGTCCATACTTTTTTTCCTCATATATTCATATGCCTTTTCTTCTGAAATATTGTATTTTTTCATAACTAGACCTTTTGCCTTTTCTATTATTTTTCTTTCCTTTAGCTTCTTATCCATCTCCATTATATTTTTAAAATTAAAATATGATGATTCAATGGCATATTTTAAGTTGATTGCATTTATAGGTTTTTGAATATAGGCAAAAACGACTTTATTTTTAAGCTTTTCATAATGCTCTTCTATACTTCCCTTAATAGTAACAATACATGGACATATTCCTTCTTTTTCTACAACACTTGCTATTTCAAAAGCATTCATTCCCTTTAAGTTTGCATCAGCCAAAACTATATCAGGATTTATACTTCTAATTTTTCTTATTAATGCTGTTCCTGAATTCTCAAGTGCAACAACCATAAAACCAAGTTGGTTAAGCATTATTTGAATTGATTTTAAAAATTCTTCATCATTATCTCCAACTGCTACTTTTAGTCTATCCATAAGAAGCTCCCCATCAATACTTAGTTAAATATCTTTCTACTTCCCAAGAAGTCACAACACTTTTATATTCCTGCCACTCTAACTTTTTAGCCTCAATAAATCTATTATATATATGTTGACCTAGAGCTTCTTTAATTAAATCATCTTTTTTAAGTTCACTTAATGCTTCTCTAAGTGATTGTGGAAGAGTTTCTATTCCAACCTCTAATCTTTCTTCAATTGTTATTTCATATAGGTTCTTATCTATTGGTTCACATGGCATCATATTTCTCTTTATTCCATCTAATCCTGCTTTTATAATTACAGCTAATGCTAGATATGGATTGCATGATGGGTCTGGACTTCTAAGTTCTATTCTTGCATTTTTGTCTAGTCTAGAAGGAACTCTTATTAAAGGACTTCTATTTTTACATGACCAAGAAATATATATAGGAGCTTCATAACCTGAAACCAATCTTTTGTAGCTATTTATATTTGGGTTTGTAATTGCACTTATGGCTTTAGAATGTTCCATAAGCCCTGCTATAAATCCATAGGCATCCTTTGAAAGATTGTATTTATCTTCTTTATCATAAAAAGCATTTTTGCCATCTTTATATACAAATATATTTGTATGTAGTCCTGAACCAGCTATTCCATATATAGGTTTTGGCATAAATGTAGCATGAAGACCATGATTTTTGGCTATTTTTCTTACAACCTGTTTAAAAGTAACTATTTTATCTGCTGCATTTAATGCATAATCGTTTTTCAAATCTATTTCATGTTGACCTGGTGCAACCTCATGGTGTGATGCCTCTACATCATATCCCATTTTATTTAAATTAAGAACCATTTCCCTTCTTGCATTTTCTCCTAAATCAACAGGAGCTAAATCAAAATAACTAGCGTCATCGTGGGTTACAAGTGTAGGTTTTCCAAACTCATCTGTATTAAATAAGAAAAACTCACACTCTGGTCCTATTTTAATTTGATATCCCATTTCCTCTGCTTCTTTTAGAACCTTTTTTAAAACATATCTTGGATCTCCCTCAAATGGTTTTCCTTCTGAATCATATATATCACATATAAATCTTGCCTCTCTTCCAAAACTTGAATACCAAGGATATACTAAAAAAGTATTTAAATCAGGATAAAGATACATGTCAGATTCTTCTATTCTAACAAACCCATCTATTGATGAACCATCAAACACTATTTCATTGTTAAGTGCTCTTTCAAGTTCATTAACTGTGATGGCAACATTTTTCATTATCCCAAATATATCTGTAAACTGAAGATATATAAACTCTACTCCCTCTTCTTCTATTTTTCTTAAAATTTCATTTTTATCCAAGCATACCACCCCTATTAAATTTATACTTATTATTATAAATCATTATTATTTAAATAAAAAGCGGGTATTTACCCGCTTACCCGCTTTTTAACATACTTCCTTTTTAAGCATTATATTAATTATTGTTCTATCTGCATTTTTCATTCCTTCCCTTGAGAACACTCCTAAATTTTTAATTGTTTGCTCTATATCACAACCAACAATACCATTTCCACATGGAACATAGGAACCGTTTATTGCAAGAAGAGCTGCTTTATATGCAGAAGCTGCGGCAGTTGATAGCTTAATCGCACATCCTGGCTTTGCTCCATCACATACAATACCCGTTATATCTCCAACCATATTCTTAATAGTATATTCAAACTCCTTTTCTCCTCCACCTAAAAGATAGCATATACCACATGCAGCACCAACCCCAGCTGCAACTCCACAACCACAAACACTTGATAATCTTCCTGTAAACTGTTTAATATATGCTGTTGTAATGTGTGATATAGCAAGTGCCTTAATTAAATCATCCTGACTTTTATTTAGACCACTTGCACATACTACCACAGGAATTATTGCAGTAATTCCATGATTTCCTGAACCAGCACTACTCATAACAGGCATAAAACATCCTGCCATTCTTGCGTCAGAAGCTGCTGCTGTCATCATTAAAATATTGTTTTGAATGTCGTTTGATAATACTCCTTTATCTATCATCTCTTTATATCTTCTTCCTATTTCCATTCCGTAGCTGTTATTAAGTCCTTCTTGTGCAATTTTTATATTTATATCTGCACCATCAAGCATAAACTCTAAATCATTGGCATCTGCTTCAATTATAGTGTTTATTAACTCCGTCAAAGTATATTCCTTTAAAAAATCATTATTATTAGAATTAGCCACCGCCACCTCATTATTTTCATAAACAATTTTTCCATTTGCCTCTAAATATACAATGTTTGAGTGTTTGTGTTTAATCTCACAAACTCCTAGTCCATTTGATGTAATAACCTCTAGTCTTATATAAAAATTACATTTACTATCATCAACATCCACCATTACTCTTTGTTCATCTAAAAGTTTTTTTGCCATATCTTCATGTTCCTTATTTATTGTCTTTAGCACCTGTAATTTATTTTTAGGGTCTCCCCCTACTGCCCCAAGGGCAGCAGCAATATGAAGACCAACATTTTTAGAACCTGGAATTCCAACAGAATATGCATTTTTAAATATATTTGAACTAACTATAATATTGATTTTCTCAATTTCGCCTTCAACAATTTTTTTAGCAGATGCAGCAGCTAGTGCAACTGCAACAGGCTCTGTACATCCTAGAGCTGGTACAACCTCTTGATTTAATAATTCCTTTATTTTATTAAGCATAAATATTACCCCCAATAGTTTTTTATAAAAGAGCAATTTCTATGCCAATAAAACAATCTATGATTAGTATCAATTTGATACTAATGTTTTTTACATACTATTTTGTTTTAATATAAATGATGCAATATAATGTTAAATTGACCTACTAAAATAAAAGTCTCAAAATGATATCCAAAAGTATCACTTTGAGACTAATTTAGATTATATTCTTTTATTTTTCTAAAAAGCGTTGCTCTTCCTATTCCTAGAGCCTTTGCAGCTTCATCCCTTGAATTGTACATCTTAAGTGCCTTTTCTATAAGTTTTTTTTCGTTGAGTTTTAAATCAATACTTTCATCTATTTTTTCATCTACTTTAAACCTTTCAGGTAGACTTTCAAAAGATATATATTCTTTACTTTCCATATTAACTAGATATTCTATAGTATTTTCTAATTCCCTTACATTACCTGGCCAATTATAATTTAAAAAGCACTCATATACCCTTCCCTCAAACTCTTTAATATTTTTATTTATTTTTACACTACATTTTTTCAAAATATGCTTCATCAAAATTTTTATATCTTCTTTTCTTTGTCTAAGTGGTGGTATTTTAATTGGTATAACATTAAGCCTATAATACAAATCCTGCCTAAACTCTCCCGTTAAAACCATTTCCTCTAAATTTTTATGCGTTGCAGCAATTATTCTAATATCTATATCTAGTCCTTTGTTACTTCCTATTCTTTCAATTCTTCTCTCCTGGAGAACCCTAAGAAGTTTTACCTGTAAGTGTAGTGGCATATCTCCTATTTCATCTAAAAATATTGTTCCTCCATTTGCAAGTTCAAATTTACCTATCTTGCCACCCTTTTTAGCTCCTGTAAAAGCTCCTTCTTCAAAACCAAATAGCTCACTTTCAAGTAATGATTCAGGAATAGCTGCACAGTTTACTGCAACAAATGGCTTATTTTTTCTTTTGCTTTCATTATGAATAGCTCTTGCAAACAATTCTTTTCCTGTACCACTTTCCCCTAATATCAAAACTGTTGAATCTGTTTTAGCAGATTTTTTAGCCATATCAATGACATTTAAAAACTCATTCGAAACTCCAATTATCTTATCAAAAGTAGTGTCAATATTAATCAATGTTACATCTCTTATAATTTTATTTATGTCCTTCATGTTCTTTAAACTAACAACAAGTCCATATACATTTTCTTTTTGAACAACTGGCTTTATTGTAACTAATATCCTTTTTTCTCCTAAATCCAATTGTATATTTCTATAATCCCTTTTAAACTTTATAATATAATTTTTGTATTCCTTTAATATTTTATCTATTAAATTTTTTATTTCATCTCTATTTAATATCTCTTCAACGTTTTTATTTTTAAAATGGATGTTGCCCTCTATATCCAATGCAATAATTGCTTCGTCAATTGTATTTATAACAGTTTCAATTTGATTTAATAAAATCCCTTGAGTTTCACAAATATT
Source organism: Clostridiales bacterium (assembly GCA_026416355.1). Lineage (GTDB taxonomy): Bacteria > Bacillota > Clostridia > Clostridiales > Caloramatoraceae > Thermobrachium. The sequence continues at coordinate 8,152 of JAOAFH010000101.1, forward strand.
TATCTCCTGTACCTTTGTACTTAGCATTTCACCCATTTTATTTAAAAAGGCAATAAGGTTATGTTTGTTTTTGTTTAGCTTTTCTTTTTGCTCGCTAGATAGTGCAACCAAACCAATTACACCTAGGACTTCATTTTCTAGAATAATAGGAGAACATACCTCGGCATGTTCTATACATCTACCTC
>JAOAFH010000160.1 GCA_026416355.1 Clostridiales bacterium
TGTAGGTGCCTTCGGCATGCCTATTTTTTATAAATTCCCTAGTTATTAAAAACTATTTTTTAAAATTTAGTAGAAACCTGAGTAATTTTGAGTAATTATACGTCTAGCTACGCTATTTTTTCATATTTACTTAACACAATCAAATTAAATAAAATAATTATACATATTTAATTATAAATGAACTAAACAAAAAATAAAAGTATAAACGACAAACGTCGTTTATACCCATACTTGTGCATCAACGTCTAAATTTTCAAATTCAACTATATTAGGATTTACAATTTCATTGATAAACTCAATAACCTGTTCTTCTGCTCTTCCTGTAAACTTTTGTGGATCTACAATTTCATTTAATTCATCATCAGAAATACAAAATTCTCGATCATTTAATATACGTTCAAGCAAATCATTTTCCTTTCCTAACTTCTTAACAGTTTTACCAGCTTCTATAGAATGCAATCTAATTTTTTCGTGCAAATCCTGTCTGTCTCCACCTTTTTTTACACACTCCATTAATATATTTTCAGTAGCCATAAAAGGTAATTCCTCCATTACCCTTCTCTCAATAACTTTTTCGTTTACAACCAAATCAGATGTTATATTAATGTATAAATTAAGTATAGAGTCGACTGCCAAGAACGATTCCGAAACTACAATTCGTTTATTTGCTGAATCATCTAATGTTCTTTCAAACCATTGTGTAGATGCAGTAATATCCGCATTAGTAGCATTTATAACAACATATCTAGCCAAAGCGGAAATTCTTTCTGAACGCATAGGGTTTCTCTTATAAGGCATCGCTGATGACCCTATTTGATGTTTTTCAAATGGTTCTTCAATTTCTTTAAATCCTTGCAACAATCTCATATCATTACTAAATTTATATGCACTTTGAGCAATATTTGAAAGACAACTCAATACAAGTGAATCTTGTTTTCTTGGATATGTTTGACCGGTTACTCTAAAAAACTTATTTTCAAAACCTAGTTTACTACAAACCATTTCATCAAGTTTCTTTACTTTTTCATGATTACCATCGAATAATTTTAAAAAACTTGCTTGCGTTCCCGTAGTTCCCTTTACTCCTAATAACTTTAAATTATCTATACAAAAATTAATTTGTTCTAAATCTATCATTAAATCTTGTAGCCATAAACAAGCTCTCTTACCAACTGTTGTTAGTTGCGCAGGTTGTAAATGTGTATATGCTAATGTAGGTAAGTTTTTATACTCTAGTGCAAATTTTCTTAAATTTACAATACATTTTACAAGTTTCATTCTTATTAATTCTAAAGCTTCCTTCATTATTAATACATCAGTATTATCACCAACATAACAACTTGTTGCTCCTAGATGTATTATTGGTTTTGCAGTTGGACATTGTACGCCATATGCGTATACATGAGACATAACATCATGTCGCGTTTCTTTCTCCCTTTGTTCTGCTACATCATAGTTAATATCTTCAGCAAATTTTTTTAATTCATTTATCTGTTCATCTGTTATATTTAATCCTAACTCTTTTTGTGATTCTGCTAGCACAATCCAAAGTTTTCTCCATGTTTTAAATTTTTTATCCTCTGAAAATAGATATGACATTTCCTTACTAGCATATCTTTTGGTAAATGGACTTACAAAAACATTATTTTCATTCATATATTTCGCCCCCAAACGTATATTATTATGTATTGTATTTAGTTTTTACGTTATTTATATTATACCATATTGTTCAAAAAAATTAAAGTAGGAGTAATCTCCTACTTTAATTTTAGAATAAATTTTTCTATTCTATCTATACCTTTACTAATATTATCTAATGAAGTTGCAAATGATAATCTAATGTAATCATCACATCCAAAGGCATCTCCAGGAATTACGGCTACCTTCTCATTATCTAGTAAAATTTCTGCAAATTCTAATGATGTATTAATTTGTTTGCCATCAAAATGCTTACCTTTACAATTACTAATGTTAACCATTACGTAAAATGCTCCATGCGGTTTGACACAACTTAGCATTTTAATTGAATTAATTCTTTCTACCATATAATTTCTTCTTTTTTCAAATTCCATTCTCATTTTTTCAATTTCTTCTTGATTACCTAAAAGTGCATCAACACTTGCATACTGCGCTATTGTGTTAGGGTTTGAAGTGGCATGACTTTGTATATTAGCCATCAATGTAGCTATTTCCTTATTTGAAGCTGTATACCCAATTCTCCATCCTGTCATAGCATATGCCTTTGACATTCCATTTATAACAATAGTCCTTTCTTTTATCTCATTATTTATAGAGGCAATACTTATATGCTTTAAGTCATCATAGATTAGTTTTTCATAAATTTCATCCGAAATAACAATCAAGTCATGTCTAACAGCTATATCTGCAATTTTTGACAATTCTTCTATATTATAAACACAACCTGTTGGATTATTTGGACTATTTAATATTATAGCTTTAGTGTTTGGTGTTATGTATTTTTCCAACTCATCAACATCATATTTAAAGGAATTACTTTCCTTAGTTTCAACATAAACAGGTATTGCATCAACCAATTTAACTAACTCAGGATAACTAACCCAATAAGGTACAGGAACAATAACTTCATCCCATGGATTACAAATTGCCATTAATGCATTGTAAATTGAATGCTTTGCTCCGTTGGATATAACTATTTGATTTGGCAAATAATCTAACCCATTTTCTTCTCTTAACTTTTTTGAAATAGCTTCTTTCAATTCTATTATACCAGAAGCAGCTGTATACCTAGTTAAACCATTATTTATGGCATTAATTGCAGAATCTTTAACATGTTTAGGTGTATCAAAATCTGGTTCACCTGCCCCAAAACTAATTACGTCAATACCTTCACTTTTCATTTTTTTTGCTTTTGCAGTTATTGCTAATGTAGTAGATGGTGCTATTTGCTTTGCTTTTCTTGATAACTCCATAATACCCCTCCAAATTAATTATATATTGTTTCTATTGTATACTTTAAAATATACATAGATTCTTCTATTAATGGCTTATTTATATTTTTAATTATTTCATAATGTTTTTTACCTTCATCAGTAATTTGATAAATTCTTTTAGTTTTTTTATCAGGCTCTGTCCACTGTCCGGTTATTAATAAATTTTCTTCCATATCTCTTAATAGTGGATAAATCATACCTGGACTTGGCCTCCAAATATACTTTAAACTTTTTTCTATTAAATCTATTAACTCATTTCCATAACATTGCTTCTGATTCAAAAAATGCAAAATGAATAATTTAGTTATTGTAGTTGTATTAAACTTACTGGGTAATTGCCTATTTCTTTTTTCACCAGTCGACATAATAACACCTCTTAATTTTATCTTATTTTAAATATAACATTATTTTAGATTTATGTCTATAAAAAATGCAATTTTTCCTTCAAAAATTTTAACTTCAAATAAAAAATGGAGGAATATCCTCCATTTTAAGCATTTTTTTAGCTTTATCTTGGTTGAACAATAAATTTTATTGCTGTTCTTTCTTCCCCCTCAATATTCACATCTGAAAATGCTGGTATACAAATTAAATCAATACCACTTGGTGCTACAAATCCTCTTGCTATAGCCACAGCTTTAATCGCCTGATTTATAGCCCCAGCACCTATTGCTTGCATTTCGGCTACACCCTTTTCTCTAACAACTCCTGCTAAAGCTCCTGCTACAGAATTTGGATTTGATTTAGCTGAAACCTTTAATACTTCCATTTTTGTACCTCCTTAATGCTGCATTTGTAAAATTGATATATAATATATTCTACATTTATCACTAAATTCCTTCTCAAATTTTAGAAAATATCTAATTTTATAAAATAAATTTATAAAATAAAAATAGTAGGAATAATTTCCTACTATTTTGCATATTCTATTGCTCTAACTTCTCTAATTACATTAACTTTTATTTGACCAGGATATTCTAATTCACTTTCAATTCTTTTTACTATATCTCTGGCCATTTGTATTGCTTCTGCATCTGTTATTTGCTCTGGCTTAACCATAATTCTAACTTCTCTACCTGCTTGTATAGCAAATGATTTTTCTACACCCTCGAAAGAATCAGCTATTTCTTCAAGTTTCTCCAATCTCTTTATATATGCTTCTAGAGTTTCTCTTCTAGCTCCAGGTCTAGCTGCTGAAATAGCATCTGCTGCTTGAACTAATATCGCCTCAATTGTCTGTGGTTCAACATCTCCATGATGTGCAGATACAGCGTGAATCACAGCCAATGATTCGTTATATTTCTTTAGGATATCTCCTCCAATCAATGCATGTGGACCTTCAACTTCATGGTCTAGTGCTTTACCTATATCATGTAGTAGTCCTGCTCTTTTAGCTAGGGCAACATCAGCTCCTAATTCCGAAGCCATTAGACCAGCTAAATATGAAACTTCTATTGAGTGTTTTAAAACATTCTGACCATAGCTAGTTCTATATTTTAATCTTCCTAGTAATCTTATTAACTCGCTATGTAACCCGTGAACACCTGTCTCAAATGTAGCTTGTTCACCTTGGTCTCTAATATCATTATCAACTTCTCTCTTAGCCTTTTCAACCATCTCTTCAATTCTTGCTGGATGTATTCTTCCATCTGCTATTAGTTTTTCTAATGCTAATCTTGCAACTTCTCTTCTAATTGGATCAAAACCAGATAAAATAACCGCTTCCGGAGTATCGTCAATGATTAAATCTATACCAGTTAAGGTTTCAAGAGTTCTTATATTTCTTCCCTCTCTACCTATAATTCTTCCCTTCATTTCATCATTTGGAAGACTTACTACTGACACAGTTGTTTCAGCTACATGATCAGCTGCACATCTTTGTATTGCACAAGCAACTATTTCTCTTGCCTTTTTATCAGCCTCTTCTTTTGCTTTAGTTTCAATTTCTTTAATTAGCATAGCTGCATCATGTTTTACTTCTTCCTTAACGTTATTTAATATAATCTCCTTTGCTTCTTCTGTTGTAAGATTTGCAATTCTTTCTAGTTCAGCTATTTGTTTCTTGTAAACTTCATTTATTTCTTCTTGTAATGTTTGAACTTCTTGTTGTTTTTTAACAAGAGTCTCTTCTCTTAATTCTAATGCTTCTACTTTTTTATCTAGGGTTTCTTCTCTTTGCAATAATCTTCTTTCCATCCTTTGAAGTTCATTTCTTCTTTCTCTAACCTCTTTTTCAAATTCATTTCTCAATTTATGAACTTCTTCTTTTGCTTCAATAATGGCTTCTTTTTTCTTAGATTCTGCTTCTTTTTCTGCATCAGAAACAATCTTTTTTGCTAAATCTTCAGCACTTTGTATCTTCTTTTCAGATATATTTTTTCTTATAAAATAGCCTAAAAAGAAGGCTATAATTCCGGTAGCCCCAATTAATAGTAACCAAATTATAGTATCTATATATAACACCTCCCTTTGTAAAATTAATACAATATATTAAAATGAGAAACTCTTAATAAAGAAGCAAATTGCAAACCATTATTTGTCTTTATTTTATTATAGTTTTAATTTTATGTCAAGTTAATGAAGTAACAGTACTAACTCCATCAATTAATTCTATCCTATATTTTATATCTGCAGATTCTAATAAATGTGTATTATGTGTTACCATTATTATCTGGCGTTTAAACATATTTGAAACCTGTTTTAAAAAATCTGCTACATTAATGATAAAATCCTCACTTACATGTTTAGCTGGTTCATCTAATATTAAAGGTCCATTAATTTTTGGATTATGTGCCTCTAATAAAGCAATTCTAAGCGCAAGGGATACAATATCTACTACCCCTCCACCTCTTGACGTTTCAGGCTTTGTTATTAATTTCATTTCATCATCTAAAGAAGTGATAACATAAAATTCTGCTTCATTTCTATTGGCTTTTTCAGTTAATTCTATTTTGAATTCTAAATTACTATTAAAGATATATTGTAAACAATTGCTAACTATATACTCAATTTGTTGTTTTGATTGATTACGTGCAAATTCTGCTGCATTTTGTAGCAAATGTTTAACTAGTAATAACTTTTCTTCTTCTTTATTTAAATCAGTTAATTTAAAGTTTAAGTTCTTTTTTTCGTTTTCTAAAATATCTAATTGACCTTTTAATTTATAATATTCTTCTTTTTCTTTATTCAAATATTCATTAAGTTTGTCTATATAATTAATATACTCCATATGATCACCCTTATAAATTTTTTGGTAATAACTTTTCTGCCTCTTGTATTAGTTCTTGAATTTCTTGTTCTAATTTTTTTATATCTTCTTCAATATTTTCAGGTTTAAACCCTAATCTAATTATTTCCTCAATAATTTCTTTTTTTTGATTTTGTAATTGTTCTAGTCTTGTCTCTGCTTTTATTCTTTTATTCTTAGCTACTTCTATTCTTTTTTTAAGTTCTGTTATTTGTTCTTCATAATTATACATATTTACTCCTCCCAAATAGTTTTTATAATAGAATTAATCTTGTCATTATTAATTTCACTTCCACATGTAGGACAAATCGAATAGTGATTTAGAATCTCTTTATATTTTACTAATGATTGTTGTATCTCATTAGAGTATTTTCTACTGATTGCAACATTGTCATTGATTTCAGTATTTATGTTTTTTAAGTTATTATTCAAACTTCTAAGTTTATCAATAATATTATTTTTATTTTCTAATTGTACTATTGTCTCATTACAACTATCAATTGTATTAAATTTTTTCATATATTCTAAGCCTTTATTTATTGAATCTCTATTTGCTGAATACTGGTTATATTTCTCAGTTATTAATTGTTTTTGTTTTAATGATTCTTCTAGTCTTACAAATAATTGCTCAACAGTCTTAATATCTTTTGTTTTATTTATAATCAGTTCAGATTCATATAATAAAATATTTGTATTTGTATATTTTTCATGTAAAAAAACTATTTTATTTAAACTTTCTACTTTATTGTTTAATAATAAAAGTATTTTTTCTAAATTATTAATACTTGATGTAATATTAATTATTTCCTCTTGTTTTTTCATATCTTGATTTAAAATGGTTAAACTTTTATATATTTTTTTTAACTCTAAATAAAATGTAAGTTTTTTAAACAATATATCTAAATTAACTTTATCAACTTTACTCAAAATAGTAATATTATATTCTAGATCTAATTGCTCACTTTTAATAGTTTTCAATTTATTATTTAATGCTATCAACTTGTTTAAAAGTGTTACTTTAGAGTTAAGTTTATTTATAATTTCTTCTTTCTTTTCTATATTTAATTTTAAATCATTAATATAGCTCAAATTATTTATTTTTTCATCTATGCTTTCTAGATTGTTTTGAATTAATTTTTTAGTATTTTGTATATTAACAATATCTCGTGACAGCCCCTTAACTGCATCATCTAAAATGTGTAGTCCAATAATTTTGCCTATTGCTTTTGATTTTAATGAATTTGGCTGATTAAGCAAAAAAGGTCCTTCTAACTGTTCGGAAATGTTTAAACATATATTGTTTTCCTTATCTATATTTACTTTATTTATTTGGTGTGCTTCAATAATATCAACAGGTATGTCATTTCCAAATCCCTCAAAAACTGTTTCATTGGAATTTTTAATTAACTTATATAAATTTTTTGTTTTTGTACGTTCTCTGATAATTTTTGATCCATCTGATAATATAATTGAGACTCTACAAAAATTTTCTCCATATCTTATAAATTCTGTTCCCTTTGGTTCATTAAACAAAACCCACTTTAAAGCTCGAATAATTGCCGATTTACCATTATCTGATGGTCCAACAATTACATTTAAATTTTCACTAAAATCTAACTTAGAATATTTATGTGATTGAAAATTCTCTATTTCTATTGATTTTATAAATATCAATCTACCACCTCTTTTTCAGAAAGGCTAATTTGTGACCTTTCTAATCTAATAATCGCTTCTTTTTTAACGTCTTCGGGTATATTTTCTCTTGTAGCAATTTCTTCTATAATCTTTTCTAAGCTAATAAATTGATAACTACCATAACTGCTAACCGATTGAATAATTTTGTTAAATGTTACTTCTTTTTGTTCTTCTAATTTAACTATATCTCTATCTATAACATCTTCCCCTTTTAGAGCAGACGCTAATTTTTCAATATATATATTTATGTTATCATCAATATCAATTACAGCAAAAGAAGGCATTCTATTTATCTCAGATAAACTATTATTTATTCTAACTAATGCTCCTGGATTAACAAAGTATTTATTATCAATTTTTTTTATACCAAATCCATTGTGATAATGTCCACATAAAGTAATATCCGCTTCTGTATTAAATACAAGCTCATCAATTAATGTATGTGGAACTTCTTTTATAAATTCCTTCTCCATTAGCATACCATGTACTATATGTATTAAATAATCTACTTCTTCCTTTTTACTAATGTATTTTTCTTTGTTTTTATCTATATCTATATCATACTTATAACTTGAACCTGTAATTTTAATAGTCTTATTAAGTGTTTTTAAAATTACTGGTTCATTGTCTAAAACCTTTATTATTCCTAGTGTTTGTAATATACCTAATATAGTTCTATTGACTGTTGTTGGATTTTGTCCATATATATCATGGTTACCTAATACCATATAAATCGGCTTTGGAAAATTATTTAATAATTCTATAAATCTTTGTGCAACAGACAATGAAATATCAGGCCTATCAAACAAGTCTCCCCCAAATAAAACGTAATCTATTCCATTATTATTTATATAATCCAAAATCTCTTGAAATTTTAAGTATAATGTTTCAACAAATATATCTTTTCTTGAGCGAGGATTATTTCCTCTTATATGTGTATCCGTAAAAAATAGAAATTTCATATGAATCTACTCCTGACTAAAATTATCAAATAATTTTCTAATGACTTTATCTATTATATCACTATCATATCCCTTATAGTAAAGGAATCTTTTAATTTTTGCTATTTTATTATCTTTTTCCTTTAAGCTTTTTATTTTTTTTAAAGCAATAGAATAAGCATTTTCAATTTGTATTCCGTCATCTATATCTATTTCCTCAAGTATTTCATTACTTATTCCTTTTAATTTTAATTCATTTATAACCTTATATTTTCCATTCTTTTTATATTTCAACTTATTGTTAATGTATTTTTGAGCAAATATCTTGTCATTAATTAAGTTGTATTCTTTTAACTTTTCAATAATATTATTTATACTATTATCGCTATAACCTTTCATAAAAAGTTTTTCTACAATTTCTTTTTTACAATAATCTCTATTGTTTAACAAATAAAGAGCATATTTAAAACCTTTTCTTATTTCACATTCATTAATGAAAAAATTAATTTCTTCCTCAGTATACTCATTTCCCACCTTTAAATCAAATCTTACTATATCTTCAATATCAGCAGAAAAAGTGTATACATTATCAATATAAATATTATATCTATTATCAATTTTTTTTTGATGTTGAATATCTGTAATTTGCATTTAATTCACCTCTATTGAAAATAAACATCCCATATATGGGATGTTTATTATTCTTCATCTTTTATATTTTGTATGTTATTTAATGGTAGATTATATTTTTGTCTAATCATATTTTCTATTTCTAAAGTAACTTGTGGATTTTCTTTTAGATAAGCCTTTGCATTTTCTCTACCCTGACCTAGTTTTGAGTCTTTATATGAAAACCATGCACCGCTCTTTTGAACTATATTATTGTTTACCGCAACATCTAATATATTTCCTTCTTTTGAAATACCTTCTCCATACATTATATCAAATTCCGCTTGTTTAAATGGTGGTGCAACTTTATTTTTTACTACCTTTACTCTTGTTCTACTACCTAAAACATCTTCACCTTGTTTAATAGTATCTACTTTTCTAACATCTAATCTAACAGATGCATAAAATTTTAGTGCTCTACCACCAGGAGTAGTTTCAGGACTACCAAACATAATTCCAACCTTTTCTCTTAATTGATTTATAAATATTGCTACACATTTGGATTTATTTATAGCTCCTGCTAATTTTCTTAAAGCTTGAGACATTAGTCTAGCTTGTAATCCTACAAAAGCATCTCCCATTTCACCTTCTATTTCAGCTTTTGGAACTAATGCAGCAACTGAGTCAACAACTATAACGTCAATAGCTCCTGATCTAACTAGCGATTCTGCTATTTCTAAAGCTTGTTCTCCTGTATCTGGTTGAGAAACAATTAAATTTGAAACATCAACACCTAATTTAGAGGCATAACTTGGATCTAATGCATGCTCTGCATCAATAAAAGCTGCAACTCCTCCATTTCTTTGAGCTTCTGCAATAATATGTAATGCAACAGTAGTTTTACCTGATGATTCCGGACCATATATTTCTACAATTCTTCCCCTCGGTACTCCTCCAATTCCTAAGGCTATATCAAGATCTAGTGAACCTGTTGAAATAGCTTCAACATTTAACTTAGAATTTTCTCCTAATTTCATTATCGATCCTTTACCAAACTGTTTTTCAATTTGACTTAAAGCAAGTTCTAAAGCTTTTTGTTTTTCAATATTCATTACAATCATCCCTTTCTCGAACATCTGTTCTTATTATATAATAGTTTTTATTTTTGGTCAATATTGAACTTTTTCATTTAACTTAACTTTGATATCTATAATACAAAAAATTCAAAGGAGTAATTTCTACTCCTTTGAATTAATAGATTTTTTATTTTTTAAAATATAATCTACTCCTGATATTATTGTTATAATTGTAGCTAAATACATTATATACAAATTATATTTTAACTCAATTAAACATGCTATAATAGCAACTATTTGAGTAACTGTTTTGGCTTTACCCCAATTGCTTGCAGCTATTACATTTCCTTCTGATGCAGCTACTGCTCTTAAACCGGTAATTGCAAACTCTCTAGCAAGTATAATTACTACTAACCATGACGGAACCTTTCTAAGTTCAACTAATGCAACCAATGCTGCTGTTACAATCAATTTATCTGCCAATGGGTCTAAAAACTTACCAAATTTAGTAACTTGATTTCTACTTCTTGCTATATACCCATCTAACGAATCTGTTAATGCTGCTAATGAAAAGATTACTGTTGCTATTAAATTACCATAAGGAACTTTAACTAATAAGAAAAACAAAAATACAGGTACTAAAAAAATCCTAGTTATCGTTATTTTGTTGGCCAAATTCATCACTATCAACTCCTATTAAATCATAATTATATGCCTTGGTAATTTTAACTTTTATAAACTCACCATTCTTTATTTTCTTTGTTGATTTAAAGTATACTAATTGATCTATTTCCGGCGCATCAGCATATGTTCTGCCAACATATGTTCCATTATCAACTTGTCCTTCAACCATAACTATAAATTCTTTACCAACACTACTATTATTTTTTTCTTTGTTTATTTTACTTTGAATTTTCATTAATATTTCTTTTCTTTTTAATTTTACTTCACTTGGTATCTGATTTTCCATCTCAGCTGCTCGTGTACCTTCTTCTTGAGAATATTCAAATATACCAACTCTATCTAATTTAAATTCTTTTAAAAATTCAACAAGTTCATTAAAGTCTTCCTCTGTTTCTCCTGGAAAACCAACAATCAAAGAAGTTCTTATAATTGCATCTGGTATACTTGTTTTTATTTTATTAATTTTTTCTAATATATTTTCTTTTGTTGTTCTTCTATTCATTGCTTTTAATATATTATTACTAATATGTTGTATTGGCATATCAAAATAGTGACATACTTTTTTACAATTTTTTATAGTTTCTATTAATTCATCAGTAATTTCCTCTGGATATGCATACATTATTCTTATCCACTCAATGCCATTTACATTTTCTATCTCTTTAATTAACTCTGGTAATGCTTTTCGTTTATATATATCTATACCATACATAGTAGTATCTTGAGCTACCAATATGATTTCTTTAACACCTTTATTAGCTAAATCTTTTACTTCATTAACAATGCTATCAATATTTCTACTTCTGAATTTACCCCTTAGTTTTGGAATTATACAATAACTACAATTATTATTACATCCCTCTGCTATTTTAACATAAGCAAAATGCATAGGAGTTGTTAATATTCTCTCTTTATATTCTAAATTATAATCAATATTTCCTACTTTTACAATCTTATTCTTTCCATTTAAAATATTATTAACAATATCTACTATATTTGAATAATTTCCTGTTCCTACAACGGCATCTAGTTCTGGCATTTCATTAATAAGCTCTTCTTTATATCTTTCCGCCATACATCCTGTTGCAATTACTGCTTTACATTTTCCATTTTCTTTGTTTTGAGCCATTTCTAAAATTGTTTCTATTGATTCTGTTTTTGCAGATTCAATAAAACCACATGTATTAACTATAATGATATCAGCATCTTTTTCATTATTAACAATTTCAAAACCATTATTTTTCAACTCAAACAACATAGTCTCTGCATCAACTCTATTCTTGTCACAACCTAAAGATATCATTCCAACTTTTAATTTCATATAATCAACTCCTTAATTTTAATTTCCTGGGCAATTATCCTTTATTTTTTAGGCATTATCCTTTATTACCTCATTGTTACTCATTTTTTCTTGTTTTTACACCCATCTATTTAAAATTTTAAATTTCGACATAAATTAACCTCATATATTTTATAATATATGAGGTTAATTTACAATATGTATTAATATTTTTCTACACTTTCTTTTGAAATTAACACTTGTCTAGGCTTACTTCCTTCTTGTTTTCCCACTATGCCCCGTTTTTCCATTTCCTCAACAATTCTTGCAGCCCTATTAAATCCAATTCTTAATCTTCTCTGTAACATAGATACTGAAATTTGGCCATACTCAACTGCAATATTTATTGCTTCGCTTAACAATTCATCTGTTTCATCTTCATCAGTCTCAATTGTACTATTTGTGAATGTTTCAATATTATCCATTATGTCTTTTTCATAGTTAACTTCACCAGATTCCTTTAAAAACATTACTATGTTTTCAACTTCTTTATCTGATATAAATGCTCCCTGTATTCTTATAGGTTTACTCTCACCTATTGGCATAAATAACATATCACCTTTACCTAGTAATTTTTCCGCTCCTGCCATATCTAATATTGTTCTTGAATCAACTTGACTTGAAACAGCAAATGAAATTCTAGATGGAATATTAGCTTTAATAACACCTGTAATTACGTCTACAGAAGGTCTTTGTGTAGCAATTACTAAGTGCATACCTGCTGCTCTAGCCATTTGAGCTAATCTACATATTGCATCTTCTACATCATTAGGAGCAACCATCATCAAATCAGCCAATTCATCAATTATTATCACAATTTGTGGTAGTCGTTTTGAATTATCTATGTTTTCCATGAATTGATTATAACCTTCAATGTTTCTAACATTATTTTCAGCAAACAATTTGTACCTTTGAGTCATTTCATTTACCGCCCAAAATAATGCAGATGCTGCTTTTTTCGCGTCAGTTACTACGGGTATCAATAAATGTGGAATACCATTATAAACTGATAATTCAACAACTTTAGGATCTATCATTAATAGTTTTACATCCTTAGGTGATGATTTATAAATTAAGCTAGTTATTAATGTATTTATACATACACTCTTTCCAGAACCTGTTGCTCCAGCAATTAGTAAATGTGGCATTTTAGCTAAATCAGTAACAATACATTTCCCTGAAATATCTTTTCCTATTGCAAATGCAAGATTTGATTTGAATTCTATAAATTCATTTGATTCTATGACTTCCCTTAATGTTACAGGAACAACCTCTTTGTTAGGCACCTCAATACCAACAGCAGCCTTCCCTGGTATAGGTGCCTCTATTCTAACTGATGGTGCTGCTAAATTCAAAGCAATATCATCAGCTAAATTAACAATTTTACTTACTTTCACTCCTGCACTTGGCTGAATTTCATATCTAGTAACAGATGGGCCTCTATTAACCTGTATAACTTTTGCATCTACCCCAAAGCTCTGTAAAGTTTCTTCAAGCAACTTAGCATTCTGTAATAGCTCTTTTTTATCATTAGCATTCGCCTTATATTTATTTTCATTCAACATGTCTACAGGTGGAAAAATATATTCAATTTCTTTTGAAATATTATTTGCTTTATTTATTTCCTTTGTAAAATCATCAACTGATATCTCTTTCTTTATATCACTACTACTTGAATCATTTTTCTCTTTTGGTTCTTCCTGTTTTAAAAAGTCAACTATTTTTATCTTTTTATCTATTTTATCAATATTTTCCTTCAAATTAACTACATCATCTTTGTTTTCAATATCATTAATCTTTATTTCTTTTATTTCCTTTTCATTATTACGTTTTGATTTTAGTTTGTCTGTGATATTTTTTAACAATTTTTCTGTAACCACACCAATTGATTTTTCTGTTATTAATATAAATAATATTAAGGTTAAACAAGTTAAAATAATGTATGAACCAATTATCCCTAAAGTATATATAAATGGTGTTGCAATTATTTCAGAAATTACACCTCCCCCTTTATGAATTATCCCATTTTCGTATGATAACTTTAGTTTTTCAACAAATGTAATGTTATTGCTTTTGTTTGAATAAGGCAATGTTAACATAATATTGATTATGTATAACAATAAACAAACATAATAAAATTTTATATTTAACTTAACTTTTCCTCTCTTAACTATAAAAAATCCACCAACAAACATAAAAAATATAGGAAATACATATGCTCCTAATCCAAACATACCTAAAACAAAATCTCGTATGAACAATCCAACAATCCCAGTAGGTTTTATATATATACTTAAAGCAATAATTAAAGATAATCCAAATAATATAATTCCATAAATTTCTTTTTCGAAATTATTTTTGCTTTTATTTTTTTGATTATTATTTTTTTTTGCCATTTAATCACCTCGCGTTGTTTAATTCTTCTATAGAAAATATAACATATTAGAAAAAAAAAGCAAATGCTATTTTAAGCATTTGCATCTCTAATTAAATCTTTTAATTTATTTATTGCATCACATATACCACCGACAGAATTTATCAACCCAAGTTCGACTGCTTGCTTACCAATTAAAATCGTTCCCATATCATTAAGTAATTCGTCTGTTTGAAGCATTAACTCTTTTAGCTTTTCTTTGCTTATATTGCTGTTTCGTGTAATAAAATTAAGTATTCTATCCTGCATTTTTTGAAAATATGCAAATGTCTGTGGTACTCCTATAACTAATCCATTCATCCTAATTGGATGTATTGTCATTGTTGCAGTTGGAGAAATGAAAGAATATTTAGTTGATACTGCTAAAGGGACTCCTATACTATGCCCTCCACCAATGACTAAAGAAACTGTTGGTTTTGAAATACTATTAATCATCTCTGCTATGGCTAAACCTGCTTCTACATCTCCACCGACTGTGTTTAATATAACCAATAACCCCTTAATATTTGGATTTTCCTCTACATTTACAAGCTGTGGCAATACATGTTCATACTTTGTTGATTTAGATTGAGGTGGTAAGACTGTATGCCCTTCTATTTGGCCAATAATTGTCATGGTAAATATATCAGATGAAAAAGGTGGTGGTGGAAAATTACCTAATTCTTTTATATTTTCAGTTGTATTAGTTGGTTTTTCGCTATTGTCGTTATTAGTATCATTTTTCATAAATAAATCCATAATATCACCTCTGTATTATTTTAACCACTAAATATATTGATTATTAAAAATAAAAAAGCACGCTATATAATTTATGTGATAGCGCGCTATAAAACAATATTTTATTTACTCTTAAAGCTGAAATGCATCATGTAAAGCTTGAATAGCAATATTAGTATCTTCCTCTTTAACTAAACACCATATAGTTGTATGAGAATCGGCAGTTTGTAATACCTTTATATTTTTGTCTCTTAAAGCCTTTAATATTTTTGCCATGACTCCTGGTATTCCTCTCATACCATTTCCGATAACAGCTATCTTACTACAGTTTTGTACTATTGAATATTTTAATTTTAATGTATCTAGTATATTTTTTACAGTTTCAACTTGTTTTGAATCTATAGTAAATACTCTATATTCTGGGAATACATTTATTAAGTCTATACTAATCTTATTTTTTGCCAAAATCTCAAATATATCATCTATAGCTGTATCATAATCATTTTGTTCAAAACTAATTGTAATCTGTGTTCTGGATGCCATATGAGTTATTCCAGTAATTATTTTACCTACATTTTCTCTTGAAGAAGTTATCAATGTTCCCTTAGAATTTGACATAGTATTTTTAATATAAACAGGAATATTTCCCTTCATAGCATACTCAACTGCTCTTGGATGTATAACCTTAGCACCTTGATCAGCAAATTGAAAAACTTCATTATAGCTTATTTTTTCGATTAAATGGGCATCATCAACTATCCTTGGATCTGCTGTCATTATTCCATCTACATCTGTATATATTTCAACTGCCTCAGCTTTTAGAGCTGCTCCAAGAACTGTTCCAGTAATGTCACTTCCACCTCTACCTAGAGTTGTTATTTCACCACTTTGTGTCATTCCTTGGAATCCTGCAACTACAGGAATATAACCTTCCTCAATTATAGTCAATATTTTACTTGTATCCACTTTTAATATTTCTGCATTTCCAAATTCATCATTAGTTATTATTCCTGCTTGACCACCAAGTAATACCCTTGCTTTAAGTCCTCTTTTTGTTAGAACTTCAGCCATAACTACACATGAAATTATTTCGCCACAGGCCATTATTATGTCATATTCTCTTTTTTCCAAATAATTTTTATCATTAGAAAGCAATGATAGTAGTGTATCAGTTGCATAAGGGTCCCCTTTTCTTCCAATAGCTGAAACTACAACTACAGGTTTATATCCTCTTTTTATTGCATCTATTACTTTATCTGCTACAAGTTCTCTTCTTTGTTGTGTTGCAACAGAAGTTCCTCCAAACTTTTGCACTAATAATTTCATTATTTTGCCTCCCTTAACTATTTGATAACACTACTATATTATACAACTTTTAACCATAATTGTGCTATAAAATTTTTGTTCTTAAGTCAAAAAGTATTGTTTTTTCATACATGTTTAATCTTTTATTCCAAGGTATTTCTATATAGTCATTGTTTTTAAATAACGAAAAGCCCCCTTTTCCTGCAACTAATGTTTTAATTTCTCCCGATTGTCTTTCAAAAATCAAATCACAATCCCCTATGTAACCAAACTTGCTACCCTCTGACACCTCTAATATTTCCAATTCCATTAACTTGGAAAGTCTTTTACCCATATAATCACCTCCATATAAAATTATATGTAAAAAAAGATGGTTTATAGACCAGTTGATCCAAAACCATCTTCTCCTCTTACTGTACAATCAAGATTTTCAACTTCAACAATTCTTGGAATTTCAACTTTATTTATAACCATCTGTGCTATTCTATCTCCTCTATTAACCTCAAATGGGTCTTTACCTAAATTAATCATTATGGCACAAATTTCTCCCCTATAATCGCTATCAATTGTACCTGGTGAATTTACAAGGGCTATACCATTTTTATATGCTAACCCACTCCTTGGTCTTATCTGTGCTTCATAACCTTCAGGTAAACTAATAGCTATTCCTGTTGGTATTAGCTTTATATCTAATGGATTTAATATTAATGTTTCATTAACATTTGCGTACAAATCCATTCCACATGATCCCTTAGTCATAAATTTTGGAATTGGTAGATCTTTTGCATTATCTAATCTTTTAACTCTTAGTTCCATAAATTACCCCCAAATTTGTTGTCTTAATGTATTTTCATTAATGTTTTTTCCTACTGCTGCTACTGATTGAATACCACTTAAAAATACTTTATCTATAACCTTTCTAAAATCATTTTCAGTTATATTATCAATTTTATTTAAAACTTCTGTTGGCTCATAAACTTTATTTTGAAGTAAAACTGATTTACCTACACTAAACATTCTGCTAGCAACACTTTCTAGGCCTAATATATAACTTCCCTTTAGTTGTTCTTTTGCCTTCTTCATTTGGTCTTTATTCATTCCATGTTTGTATAAAGTTTCTATTTCTTCTCTTAATAATTTTACAGCTTTTTCTACGTTATGTTCATTTAAAGCAAAATATATATTAAAACTTCCACAGTTCATATATGATGATGGAAATGAATAAACTGTATAAACAAGTCCATTTTCTTCACGCAACCTTTGGAATAATCTTGAACTTGTTCCTCCACCAAAATAGCTGTTTATTGCAGATAATGTATAAATTTCTTCATTTCCTAGTTCAATACCTTTCAACGATAATCCTATATGAACTTGCTCTATATCCTTTTGTTTTATAATAATATCATTTTTTATTTCTGGTTTTGATATATTTAGGTCAAAATTTGGATTTAATGTTGAATTATCAAAATATGATTCTATTTTCTTCACAATAGAATCTTCTTTAAAATTACCTGCTATTGCAATTACAATGTTATTTTGTGTATATGTATGTTTCATATAATCTAATATTTTTTCTCTACTCATTTTATTTATTGTTTCATGGGTTCCTAATATAGAATAAGATAATGTGTCTCCATCCCAAGTAGACTTAGATAAAAGGTCCCCAACCAAGTCCTCAGGTGAATCTTCATACATATTTATTTCTTCTTTAATAACTCCCTTTTCCTTTTCTATGTCATCCTCTGACATATTAGAATTGAGCAACATATCTAGCAGAACATCTAGGGCAACATCTATATGTTCATCAATCATTTTTACATAATAGCATGTTGCTTCTTTACTTGTGAATGCATTAATTTGTCCTCCAAGTGACTCTATTTCCTCTGCTAAAATCTTGGCTGTTCTATTTTTAGTTCCTTTAAACATCATATGTTCAATAAAATGTGATATCCCATTATTATCTAGATTTTCATATCTTGAACCACTTTTTACCCAGATACCTAAACTTATTGAATTAACGTAAGGTATATATTCAGTTACTACTCGTATACCATTTTTTAAATTATTAACTTTATACATATTAACCTCCTAAGAACTCTTATTTATTTAGTATTCCCCTTAAAGAAAAAATAATTATTTCAGTATCAAAATAGTCAAAAATTATTATGTTAAAAAAAGGCTTTTTTCCAAAGCCTTTTTATTCCTTTGTATCTTCTTTTTCTTCTTTTTTAATTGCATCTTTTCTAGATAAGTTTATTCTACCTTGATTATCTATTTCAGTTACTTTTACTAATATTTCATCTCCAACATTTACTACATCTTCAACTTTATTAACTCTTTCATGAGCAAGTTTTGATATATGTACTAACCCCTCTTTACCTGGTAAAATTTCAACAAATGCTCCAAACTGAGTTATTCTATTTACTTTTCCTAGATAAATTTCACCTACTACAACTTCTTTAGTTATACCTTCAATTATCTTTTGTGCTCTCTTTCCTGACTCAATTTCTGGAGCACAAATATATAATCTGCCATCATCTTCAATGTCAATTTTAACACCAGTTTCTGCAATTATTTTATTAATTGTTTTTCCACCAGGTCCTATTACATCTCTTATTTTATCTGGGTCTATATTCATAGAAATAATTCTAGGAGCATATTTAGATAACTCTTTTCTAGGCTCAGGTATTGCTTCTAACATTGTGTTTAATATTCTTAGCCTTGCATCTCTAGCTTGATAAATTGCTCTTTTAATAACATCTTCTGGTAATCCTTTTATTTTAGTATCTACTTGAATAGCTGTTATACCTTTTTCTGTTCCAGCAACTTTAAAATCCATATCTCCAAAGAAATCTTCTATACCTTGAATATCTGTTAAGATTTCTGCTTTAGTTAGCTCTTCATCTGTTACTAATCCCATAGCAATTCCTGCAACTGGACGTATTATAGGTACTCCTGCATCCATTAGTGCTAATGTACTTGCACATACACTTGCTTGAGATGTTGAACCATTTGAGCTTAAAACCTCGGATACCAATCTAATTGTATAAGGAAATTCAGTTTCTGATGGTATAACTGGTTCTAAAGCTCTCTCAGCTAAAGCACCATGCCCTATCTCTCTTCTTCCTGGCCCTCTTAAAAATTTTACTTCACCTGTTGAGTAAGGTGGAAAGTTGTAATGGTGCATATATCTTTTGAATTCTTCATCACCTAATCCATCAAGTATTTGCACATCACCTAAGGCCCCTAAAGTTGCAGCTGTTAAAACTTGTGTTTGTCCTCTTTGGAATAATCCTGAACCATGAGTCCTTGGTAATATACCTACTTCTGAATAAAGAGGCCTGATTTCATCAAAAGTTCTACCATCTGGTCTTCTTTTTTCTTCTAATATCATTTTTCTAACATGTTCTTTCATTATACGATACATTACATCATCAATATCTTTTTCTGCACCTTCAAATTGTTCTGCAAAATGTTCAAATACTTCTTGTTTAACTTCATCAACTTTTTCTTGTCTTTCCTGTCTATCTGTATATTGCATTGCATCCCAAAGCTTTTGTGTTGCAAATTCCCTAACAGCTGTTTCAATTTCATCTTCAACCTTATATAAAATTGGAGTTTTCTTTTCTTTGCCTGCTTGCTTTGTAACATCCTCCTGGAATTTTATTAATTCTTGACAAGCATTAAATCCAAACATAATAGCATTAAACATGTCTTCTTCAGGTATTTCTTTTCCACCTGCTTCAATCATCATCACTCTTTCCTTTGTAGCTGAAACAACAAGGTGTAAATCACTTTCTTCTCTTTCTTTAGCAGTTGGATTTACAATAAATTCACCGTTTATTCTACCTACTAAAACAGCTGCTACTGGACCTTCAAATGGTATATCTGATATGCATAATGCTAATGATGCACCATTCATAGCAACTATTTCAGGCGGATTATCTGGATCTACAGATAATACAGTACAAATTACCTGTACATCATTTCTATATCCCTTTGGAAAAAGTGGTCTTATTGGTCTATCTATAGCTCTTGCAGATAAAATAGCTTTTTCTGTTGGCTTACCTTCTCTTTTTATAAAACCACCTGGAATTTTACCAACAGCATATAATCTCTCTTCATAATCAACGCTTAAAGGGAAAAAATCTATCCCTTCTTTAGGTTCTTCTGATGCATTAGCTGTTACAAGTATAACTGTTTCTCCATAACTATAAAGAACAGCACCATTAGATAATAGCGCATATTTACCTATATCAGCTTTTAATTCTCTTCCTGCAAATGTGCTCTTAAAAATATTGTGCATTAAACAGCCTCCCTTCATTATCTTCATATATTATTATTTCTATATTATTATATTTTTAAAACATATTTTTATTTATTATACCATATATTGCACATTATTAATATAGATTATATTATTCTTTTTTGTATTATTAGAATCTAATAGATATATTACCTTAATATTCTATTTAAACATTTGCTATAAAAAATAGAGCGGAAATACCGCTCTATTTTTAGCCTATTACTTTCTAATTCCAAGTTCAGCAATAATTTGACGATATCTTTCGATATCTATCTTCATTAGATAGTTTAATAGACCTCTTCTCTTACCAACCATCTTTAAAAGACCTCTTCTTGAGTGATGGTCTTGTTTGTGGTTTTTAAGATGTTCAGTTAAGTGATTAATTCTATCTGTTAAGATAGCAATTTGTACTTCTGGTGATCCTGTATCACCTTCGTGTCTTTGGTACTTGTTAATGATTTCTTGCTTTCTAACCTTATCCATTTTTACACCTCCTAATAAATTAGCCCCATATGCTATGTTATCGCCGGTGCTACGAATAACTTAGCATAGGTTACAGAAGGATTATAACAGAATGTTGTTATTTTGTAAATACTTTTTCTAATAAAGATTGTGCTTCAAAAGTATCAATGGCTATTTGTTTTTTTAATTCTTCTATTGAATCAAATTTTTTTTCTGGTCTTATAAAGCTATGAAATTTAACACATATTTCTTTACCGTATAGATTATTATCTAAACCTATTATATGTGTTTCAACAAGTCTCCTGCTTCCATTAAATGTTGGTTTAATACCTACATTTGTAACAGATTTGTATTCTTGATTTTCAATAATTGTTGTTGTTGTTGCATATACACCATTTCTTAATGCTATCTTATTATCTAATATAAAATTTGCAGTTGGATATCCAAAATTTCTTGCAATTTTATGGCCTGATTCTACAACACCATATAAGCAATATGTATATCCCAATAACTTATTTGTTTCTAAAATATTTCCTTCCTCTAAATATCTTCTAATTAATGTACTTGAAATTTTATCATTATTAATTTGTACTTTATCTAATACATTTAATTTAAATCCATAATCTGAACTATACTTTTTTAATAGTTCAACATCACCTTTTGCAAATTTGCCAAATCTATAGTCAAACCCACAGTTTATAATTTTTGCATTTAATTTATGCACTAAGAAATTAATAAATTCATTTGGAGATAAATTTAAAAGTTCTTTATCTAATTTTAGATATACAACTACATCTGCCCCTAAACTTTTTAACATTTGCGTTTTAGTATAATTATCAATGATAATTTTATAGTCTTCTACATTTCTATTTAATATTTCTTCTGGATGCTTATCAAAGGTTATTACAACACTTTTTATATTACATTCTTTGGCTTGTTCAATTGTTTTTTTTATGATTGACTGATGAGCTGAATGAATCCCATCAAACATCCCCAACGCAATACTACTATAAAATTCTAAGTTTATATTGTTATATTTATCAATGATTATCTGCATAAATTCACCCTATAATAAAAGTTTATCTACTTTTAATTTTTTATTTTTAATTGTTCCTGTGCCTAAAAATAAATTATCACTATATACCTTATACATGCCATTGCTTATTTTTTTATTTACTAAAGCACCATTTATAAACCTTTTAGTTTCTATATCATTTAAAGTTATTTCTTCAAATTCCAAAACACTATCCATTGTTAACATAACATTTTTTATGTTTTCTTTAGTTATATCTGATATTTGAATGGCATTTTTAATATCAAATACCCCAGTCTTAACACGTAATAGAAAGCTCATATATGCTCCATAGCCTGTTATTTTACCAATATCATAACATATACTTCTAATATACGTTCCTTTAGAACAATTAATTTTTATAATAGCAGTATTGTCTTTTATTCGAATAAGTTTGTTTTCATATATTGTAACTTCTCTTTTTGGAATATTTACTTCCTCTCCACTACGTGCTAAATCATATGCTCTTTTACCATCTATTTTTATGGCAGAATAAGCAGGTGGTATTTGTTCAATATCACCTGTAAAATTATCTTTTAAAATTTTTTTTAACAAACCATAATCTAAAGATATTTGCTCTTTATATTCTGTTAATGTTTTGCCATATTTATCATAAGTATCAGTTTCCTTGCCAAAAGTTATTTCACATATATAAGTTTTATCCTTTGCAGTAATATAGTCTACTAGTTTTGTTGCTTTGCCTATACATATTGGCAATACTCCTGCAGCTCCAGGATCTAGAGTACCTGTATGTCCAACTTTTTTTATTCCTGATATCTTTCTAATATAGCTTACTACATCATGGGAAGTCATTCCTGGTGGTTTTAAAACATTAATTATGCCATTCATATCATTCACCCAACTTTAACTTTATGTCTTCTAAAACTTCTCTTATAATATTTTCAATTGATGTATTTTTAATTGTACATCCTGCAGCCTTAACATGGCCACCACCACCATATTTTAATGCTATATCCTTTACATCAAAATAATCTTTAGATCTTAAACTAAGTTTATATGTTCCCTCTTCGACCTCTTTAATCAGTATTCCTATTTCTACATTTTCAATATCTCTAGCTATATTAACTAATTCACCTGCTTCATCTTCAGTTGCACCACTTTGATTTAACATTTCCTTTGTTAAATACATGGTAGCAACTTTACCACTTAAATGCAATTGTATAGTCGATGTAACTAGTGACGTTAGTTTAATTCCATTTAAAGTTTTAACATCAAATATTTTGTTATATATAGTAGTAAAATCTATACCTAAATCTATTAAATCTGCAATGGTTTTTAATGTTTTAGGTGTTGTATTGGAAAATTTAAATCCTCCTGTATCTGAAGCAATTGATGTATATAGGCATTCAGCAGTATTTTTAGATATATTAAATTTAAAATGCTTATATATACCATATAATATTTCTCCAACACTTGAAGCAAATTCATCAACAATGTTTATATCACCAAATTTTGTGTTTGTAATATGATGATCAATATTTATTATATAATTAGCTTTTTCAAGTAAATCACTACAATTACCTAATCTTTCTTCGTCTCCACAATCTAGAACAATTAAGCAATCATATCTACTCTTTGCATCTTCAATTTTTTTGATTTCATAAAATCCATTTAAAAAATTAAATTTACGAGGTGCTTGACCATCAACGAACACATCTACATCTTTTTTTAATTCTTTAAGAATATTATAAAAACTTAGAATAGAACCCATACTATCACCATCAGGTGAAGTATGGGATACTATTGCAAATGAATTGATATTAGAAATCAGTTTTTCTAATTCATTAACTTCATTCATTTTTATTGAGCTCCTTTAATATATCATTTATTTTCATACTATGTTCTAATGATGTATCAAGCTCAAATACTAATTCTGGTGTATATCTCATTTTAATTTGACTACCTAATTCTCTTCTTAAAAATCCTGATGCACTCTTTAATCCTTCAATACAATTTAATTTCGCATCTTTTTCTCCGAAAACACTAACATAAACCTTAGCATATCTTAAATCCTTTGTTACATCAACGTGTGTAATTGATGTTAGTGGTGGAATTCTTGGATCTTTTAAATTGTTTTGTATTAAATTACTTAATACCTTTCTTACTTCCTCTGAGAGCCTAGAATTTCTTTCGAAACTCATTTTGCAACACCTCTTACTTTCTTTCAACTTCCTCCATTGTATAAGCTTCTATTATATCTCCTTCTTTTATATCGTTAAACTTTTCAATTGTTAATCCACACTCATAACCAGCTGCTACTTCTCTAACATCGTCTTTGAATCTCTTCAATGAAGAAAGTTTTCCTTCATATATTATTATACCATTTCTAATAACTCTTACACTGTTATTTCTATTTATTTTTCCATCCTCAACATAGCAACCAGCTATTGTTCCAACTGAAGATACCTTAAATGTCTGTCTTACTTGTAATCTTGCAGTTACAACTTCTTTAAATTCAGGATCTAACATACCCTTCATAGCTGCTGTAATATCATCAATTGCTTCGTATATTATTCTATATGTTTTTATTTCTACTTTTTCTTTTTCTGCTACTTGTCTTGCCATTCCATCTGGTCTTACATTGAATCCTATAATAATTGCATTAGAAGCTGATGCTAGTGATACGTCAGTTTCAGTAATAGCACCAACACCACCATGAATAACTTTTACCCTTACTTCTTCATTTGATAATTTTTCAAGCGATTGTTTTATAGCTTCCACTGAGCCTTGAACATCCGCTTTTACAATTATATTTAATACTTTTACTTTACCTTCTTGTATTTGAGAGAATAAATCTTGTAATGACACCTTGGTTGTGCTTGCTAACATTTCTTCTCTTTGTTTTTCTTTTCTAATATCAGCTATTTCTCTAGCTGTCTTTTCATCTGCAACTACAAAGAATTTTTCACCTGCATTTGGTACTTCTGATAAACCTAAAATCTCAACAGGCATTGATGGACCAATCTTATTAATTTTTCTTCCTTTATCATCAACCATCGCTCTAATTTTGCCATAAGATGAACCAGCTATTATTGCATCTCCAACTGATAACGTTCCTGCTTGAACTAATACAGTTGCAACAGGTCCTCTACCTTTGTCAAGTTTTGATTCAATTATAGTACCCTTTGCTGTTCTGTTTGGATTTGCTTTTAATTCTTGCATTTCAGCAACTAGTAGTATCATTTCAAGTAAAGTATCTAACCCTTTATGTGTATGTGCTGAAACTGGCACACAAATTGTGTCTCCACCCCAATCTTCAGCAATTAATCCATATTCTGTTAATTCTTGTTTTACTCTATCTGGATTTGCACCTGGTTTATCAATTTTATTTATAGCTACTATAATCGGAACATTTGCAGCCTTTGCATGGTTAATTGCTTCAATTGTTTGTGGCATAACTCCATCATCAGCTGCTACAACTAATATAGCAATATCAGTTACCTTAGCACCTCTTGCTCTCATTGCAGTAAATGCTTCGTGTCCAGGAGTATCTAAAAATACTATTTTACTTCCATTTATTTCTACACTATAAGCTCCTATATGTTGTGTAATTCCTCCTGCTTCTTGTGATGCAACTCTAGAATTTCTAATTGCATCAAGTAAAGAAGTTTTTCCATGGTCAACATGGCCCATTACTGTAACTACTGGTGGTCTAGGTTGCATATCCTTTGGATCATCTTCAAAGTCATTTATAAGTACTTCTTCTTTATCCTTAACTTGTTCCATTTCAAGTAATATATTGTATTCTTCTGCTATTTTTTCAGCAACTTCAAAATCAATCTCATGATTTATTGAAGCCATTACACCTTTAAAAATTAATTTTTTAATTATTTCTGAAGCAGGCTTTTTTATTTTTTGTGCAAAATCACCTACTTTTATTGATGGAGGTATAACAACTATACCTACTTCTTCATCTTGCTCTATATTCTTTTCTTCTTTAATCATATTCTTTTTTACCTTTTCGCTTTTTGGCTTCTTTCTTATTTTTTCGTTTTTTGTATAATTATCATCTATTAAGTCTAAATCATCAAATTCTTTTTCAGTAATTTCTTCTTTTACTTCTTCTGTTTTAATTTCATCAGCTTTTACTTCTTTATTTTGATTGTTACTTAATTCTTCAATATATTCTTTTATAATATTTGCATCTTCACCTTCAATAACGCTCATGTGATTTTTTACTTCTATACCAAACTCGTTGTATAAAAGCTCAATCACTTCTTTGCTTGTTTTGTTTATTTGTTTCGCTAGTTCATAAACTCTAATTTTTGACAATACTGTCACCCCCGCTATTATTTTCATTTAGCTTTTCGAGAAAAGATTTTGCTAACTTTTCATCTTTAATTGATAATACCGAACGCTGTGATTTTCCAATATAAAAACCTAATTCATATTTTGAACCAAATATAACAAATTTTATATTATATCTTTGGGCCAAATTAATAAATTTGTCCTTAGTATTTTCACTAGCATCTTCTGAAATAATTATTAATCTTGATTTTTTTTTCTTTATATCAATTTCTACACCATCATCTCCAGAGGTTAAATTCCCTGACTTTTGAATTAAACCTAAAAAATTATATATTTTATTCAACATTCAATTCCTCTTTTAATTTTTCGTAAACCTCTGGAGAAATAGTAACTTCTAGAGCTCTTTCAAATCTTTTGGCCTTATATGCCTTTTCAAAACAACTTACATTTCTACATATATAGGCTCCTCTACCAGGCATTTTACCTGTTAAATCTATTTTAACTTCACCTTCTTTATTTCTAACAACACGTATCAATTCCTTTTTAGGTTTCATCTCTGAGCATCCAAGACACATACGTTGAGGAATTTTTTTTACTTTCATAGTTCATTCCTCCTTTAGGATTCTTGA
This sequence comes from Clostridiales bacterium, assembly GCA_026416355.1. Classification (GTDB taxonomy): domain Bacteria; phylum Bacillota; class Clostridia; order Clostridiales; family Caloramatoraceae; genus Thermobrachium. The sequence goes on from JAOAFH010000160.1 coordinate 27,758, forward strand.
GCTTGTGATTCACTCTTTATGTCAATCTTCCATCCTGTTAATTTTGCTGCTAAACGTGCATTTTGCCCTTCTTTTCCTATGGCTAGTGACAACTGATAGTCTGGAACAACAACCTTTGCAGTTCTTTCTTTTTCATCAACTACTTCAACGCTAACAACTTTTGCTGGACTTAATGCATTTTGTATAAATTCAACAGGGTCTTTGCTCCATTTTACGATATCAATTTTTTCACCCTTTAATTCATTTACAACATTTTGTACTCTAACTCCCTTTGGACCAACACAAGCACCTGTTGCATCAACATTTTCATCACGTGAATAAACAGCTATTTTTGTTCTTGAACCAGCTTCTCTAGCTATACTTTTAATTTCAACAATTCCTTCGTATATTTCAGGAACTTCAAGTTCAAATAATCTTTTAACTAATCCAGGATGTGTTCTTGATATTATTATATTTGGTCCCTTACTAGTGCTTTTAACTTCAACAACATAAAACTTCAAAATATCTCCATGATTGTATGTTTCATTAGGCATTTGTTCGTTTGGAAGTAATAATGTTTCTGTTTTTCCTATATCAACTAATACATTTTGTTTTTCCTTCTTTTGAACAATACCAGTTATTATATCATTTTCTTTTTCAATGAATTCATTATATATAATATTTCTTTCTTGTTCTCTAATTTCTTGAACTACTCTTTGTTTTGCTACTTGTGCTGCAGCTCTTAGAAAATCCTTTGGAGTAATTTCTATATCAACTACATCATCCAATTCATATCTTACATCAATGTCTTTGGCATCCTCTAAACTAATCTCTAAAAGATTATCATAAACATCTTCTACCACTTTCTTTTGAGCATAAACATGAATTTCACCAGTTTGTCTATTAATTGTAACTTTAACATTTTGTGAAGTACCATAGTTTTTTCTATAGGCTGCAACTAATGCTGATTCTAATGCATTAAATATTGCATCTTCATTTATACCTTTTTCTTGAACTAGAGATTTTAAAGCTTCAATTAATTCAACAGAGTTCATTATTACCTCCCCTTTCCACTATATCTAACAAAATAAATATCATTTAACATTAAATTAATGTCTTGGCCATCAACTTCTAAAAGAATATTATTTTCACTGGTATTTTTAACTTTACCATAGATTGCTGTATAATTTTCATCATTAAGTCTAACTTTTACATTTTTATTTATTATCTTTTTAGGCATATTTTCTAAATCAATTAATTTTAATTCCCCTGGTGATGAAACTTCAAGATAATAACTATAATCAATCGGATCAATATTATCTAGTTCATCACTTAGTCTTCTACTTATTTTTGCACAATCATCAAGTGTAACTCCCTCTTCTTTATCTATGTAAACCCTTAAATACCATTCACCAAATTCTTTTAGAAATTCAACATCGATAAAATCACAACCGTTATCTTCAACAATAGGTTTTGCTATTTTTTCTACACTATTTTCTATTTTACTAAACATATTATCCCTCCTTTTTCTTGTTTCTATTTTTTGTATATACAATTAAATTAATTCATTATACACAAAAAAGCATAAAGATAGAGTGGGTTTTCCCCACTCTTTGTCAAACTTATTAAGTCTAAAGCTATTATAACATTGAAAACAAATTATTTCAAGTTAAAACAAGGAAAGTTGGTTAGTTTCAGGTAAACCCTTTAAACATCCATGATTATCCATTATTTCTATAACTGTTTTTGATACCTTTGCTCTTTGTCTTAAGTCTTCTTTTGAAACAAAAGGACCTTGTTCTCTTGCCAAAACTATATTTTTAGCAGCATTTTCACCTACACCTTGAAGTGCTCTAAAAGGTGGTAGTATACCTTCCTCTGTTATTAGGAATTTTTGTGAATCTGATTTGTACAAATCAACAGGTATAAATTTAAACCCTCTTTTATACATTTCTAATGCTATTTCTAAAACTGTCATTAATCCTTTATCCTTTTGTGATATAGAATTGCCCAGTGATTCAATCTCTTTAATTTTTGCAATAATTGCCTTTTCACCTTTTACAATTAAATCAGCATCAAAATCATCTGCTCTAACTGTAAAATATGTGGCATAATATGCCTCTGGATAATGAACTTTAAAATAAGCAATTCTAACAGCCATCATTACATATGCTACTGCGTGTCCTTTAGGGAACATATATTTAATTTTATTACATGATTGAATGTACCATTCGGGAACATTGTTTTGTTTCATTATATCTATATCTTCATCTCTTAGTCCTTTACCTTTTCTTACTCTTTCCATTATGTTAAATGCAGTTTTGGGTGGAACCCCGCTATATATAAGATATAGCATTATATCATCTCTTGTACATATAACTTCCTTTAATGTTGCTAAACCTTGCCTTATAATATCCTGTGCATTATTTAGCCATACATCTGTACCATGTGAT
>JAOAFH010000027.1 GCA_026416355.1 Clostridiales bacterium
AATTAATTTGTCACCCTTATATAGCTTTTCTCCTTCTACTTTCCAGTCACCCTTAAACTCTTTATTTATTAGTTCCATTGCAAAATCTACGTTTGTCTCTAAAACATTTTTTTCAATTACACTATTAAATTGATAAAAGACTATTCCCATAATAAAAACAACTAATATCGCTGAAAGAACAACATGTGTAGATAGTATCTTTGAACTTATGCTACCTTTTTTAGCCCTAGCCATTTTTATACCTCCCTTATATGATGCTCATTCATTATTTCGACATAATAAGTCATATCTATACTAAATAAGTCACAACTTTACTTATTATAACATAAAGTTACAAATATGACTATAGTCTTTTTAAAAATTTATCACTTTGATGTATGATAAATATAGAAAAATTGGTTAATTTTTTGTATTGTATTTCACATTAATTTTTTGTAATATATATGGCGGTGATTTTATGGATATTGCGCTATTAATTTCAAAAACTATTAAAAAACTGCGGTTAGAAAAAAACCTTACACAAGATGACCTAGCTTATTTAAGTGGTCTTGATAAGACTTATATTAGTTTGATAGAAAGGGGTAAAAGAAATCCTACAGTCCTTTCCCTATATGCCATCTGCAAGGCACTTGGAATATCTTTGAGCGAGTTTTTTGTAATAATAGAAGAAACAGAAAAGGCAGGATGAAAAACAGGGATGCTAAACTAGCATCCCTGTTACTCTATCAAGTATTCCATTCATATAAGAAATACCTTCTATAAAAAAAATTGCTTCCGAAAATTTCACGATAAAAATAAGTGTAAAAAGTAATACCATTGCAAAATTTTATAAATATTGACAATATATATATATATATATATATAATATTAGTAAAGTTACTAGTAACTATTTTATACATTTTTAAATTTTAAGGGGATGTTTGGTTATGAACAATATCAATAGAATTTCCGTAAATGATGGTCATTATGGTACTACAAGTAAAAGTACAAAAATTTCTAATACTATTAAAAAAGGATTAAATAATTATATATCTTCTGTTGCTCAAGACTATAGAGATAAAACTTTAACAACAATTGCAACTGCAACAGGTGGTGCAGTTTATGGTGCAAAAAAGGCCAATGAAAAAGCTAATCAAGGTTTTACGATGTTAGATAGAAATACTACAGCCAAAACTATTAATGGTGCTCTTTTAGGTTTTGCAACTGGATTGTTGATAAGTAATGCTAGTAGCTACCTAGATACAGCTAATAGATTTACTAATTACGAAAAAAAATTTGATGAAACAAATATTGGTAAAAAAATAGATTCATATATAACTAAAGCTGAAAACTATTTAAAAAATGCTGTTGGGGGTGGTTCTTATTAAATTATCCCAAACATTGTTTTGTAGCGAACTTTCTCAAAATTTCGAGCCACTATACCCTAAAAAAATCTTCTCATTTGATAATGATTATATAATATTTTGGTGTGAAATAAAGGAAATCAATTATAATTCTAAAATATCTATTGAATGGTATACTCCATCAAATGAAATACTTTTTTCAGTAGATATAAATTTACTAAATAAAAACTCTACAAAAGCATGGAGTTACATGAAATCAAATTTACTAAGGTTTGTTAGTAATAATATATATGGAATTTGGACAGTTAAAATATTACCTTTTAATATTGCTACAAATTTTAAGTTTGTAAAATCTCATTTTAATTTCGCAAATACAACAAGTTTAGTTATCGATAGCTATATATAGCTTAATAAAACTATTATTTTAAGGGTGAGTTATATGAAAAAATCATGTGTAAGTAATTTTTTTAGTCCTATGGTTGGTGCTATATTAGGCTTATTAGCTATATTGTTAGTTTCATTAATCCTATTTAGCATTAAATTTATATTTAATCAGATTGGTCTTAGTTCTTTATTTTTTAATATTTTTTTATTAATAATAGTTGTTTACTCTATAATTAAAATACACAAAAGCAAATAGAGTAACAGGGATGCTAAACTAGCATCCCTGTTACTCTATCAAGTATTCCATTCATATATGCAATTGCAACTCCATAGTTAGTTATTGGAACATTTTGTTCCTTTGCTCTTATCATTCTTGTCATCATTTGCTTTCTATTAAACATACATGCCCCACAGTGGATAATAAGCTTGTATTCACTTAAATCCTCTGGGAAATCAACTCCTGCATTAACAACAATCTCAAGATTAGCTTTTGTTCTTTCTTTTAACCAATTAGGCAGCTTTTCACGACCAATATCTCCTCTTAAAGGATGATGTGTACAGCTTTCGGCTATTAACACCTTATCTCCATCCTTTAGGGTATCTATTGTCTTTGCGCCTTCAATTAACATTTTTAGCTCACCTTTATATCTTGCCATTAAAATAGAGAATGATGTTAAAGGAATATCCTTATCAAGCATATTATTTACCTTTTCAAAAACCTGTGAATCAGTAACAACTAAATCTGGTTTTCTATTTAAAACCTTTAGTATATCGTGAAGTTCACTGTCTTTAACAGTTAGTGCTAAGGCGTCGTTGTCAAGAATATCTCTTATAACTTGTACCTGTGGCAAAATAAGTCTTCCCTTTGGTGCTTGAATGTCCTGTGGTGCAACTAGAACAACAACATCCTTTGGTTTTACAACATCTCCAAGTATTGTTTTCATCTCATAGTCGTCTGGTGCATTTTGTTGTATAGCCTCTTTCAATTTGCCTATATTTAACTTTGATTTTGCACTAACCTTTACAAATGGAATGTCAAATTCCTTTTTAAGCTCTTCTTCGTCAATATCTTTTATATCAACCTTATTGATTACCCCTATGGTTGGTATTTTTCTTTCCTTTAAGTTTTCATACCATTCATTTTCCATAGATAAATCTTTATTTTCTGCACTAAAAACAAGTAGGGCTAGGTCTGTTTTATCTAAAACTTCCTTTGTCTTTTTAACTCTAAGTTCTCCAACTTCTCCTTCATCATCAATACCTGCTGTATCTATTATAACAACAGGGCCGATTGGCAGAAGCTCCATTGCCTTATATACTGGATCAGTTGTTGTACCTGCAAAGTCTGATACAAGGGCAATTTCTTGTCCTGTTATTGCATTTATAAGACTTGATTTTCCTGCATTTCGTCTGCCAAATATGGCTATATGAAGTCTATTTGCCTTTGGTGTATCTAACATATTCATTCCTCCTTAGAATCTAAGGTCTCTTTCACCCTTTTCTATTCTTTGTAACATACTAATAGCTGTTTCCTTTGCCCTTTCATTAGGAATTGTTGCAAGCTCTTTTTGAATTAGCTCTTCTCCAATTTTTCTTGACTCTTCATCTCCATAATCTAGTAAAAATTCCTTTAATGTTATAAGTGCATTTGGCTGACATACGTTATTTATTTGCCCAGTTTTAGCAAGGCGCATAAATCTATCTCCAGTTCTTCCTTCCCTATAACATGCTGTACAATAGCTTGGAATATATCCGCCCTTAATCAAACTCTTAATTATCTCAAGTGGTGAACGATGATCTCCTACTTCAAATTGTGGTTTTTCATCGCTATGGTGTTCTCCTTTATAGTACTCTACATATCCTCCAACACCTGTACATGAACCTGCACTTATTTGTGATATTCCAAGAGCTATAGTTTCGTCTCTAAACTTTGGCTCTTCTCTTGTTGATAAAATCATACCTGTATAAGGCAATGAAAGTCTTAATACTGCTACTATCTTTTTAAAATCTTCATCTGAAACAAGGTATGGGAACTTATCTATATCTACCCCTTCAGCCTTCTTAAGTCTTGGAACTGAAACAGTATGAGGGCCTACACCAAATTTATCTTCAAGGTGCTTTGCATGTAATAGCATTGCAACTGTTTCATATACATGGTCATAAAGTCCATATAAAACACCTATACCAACGTCATCAATTCCTGCCTCCATTGCTCTATCCATAGCAGTTGTATGGTAATCATAGTTATGTTTTGGCCCTTTTTTATGCATTTTTTCATATGTTTCTCTATGATATGTTTCTTGGAATAATATATATGTTCCTATTTCTGCTTCCTTTAGTTTTTTGTAATTTTCAACACTTGTTGCAGCAACATTTACATTAATTCTTCTAATGCTTCCGTTTTCAAATTTAATTGAATAAATTGTTCTTATGCAATCTAATATATATTCAATTGGGCAATTTTGTGGATCTTCCCCAGCTTCAAGCGCTAATCTTTTATGTCCTAATGACTCAAGAACCTTAACCTCTTCAACTAGCTCACTCATAGTTAGCTTTCTTCTTTTAAAATCACAGTTGGAATGTTTGTAACCGCAATATTCACATTCATTTACACAGTAATTGCTTACATAAAGAGGTGCAAATAAAACTATTCTTCTTCCATATATCTTTTCTTTTATTTCCTTTGCAATTTTAAACATTTCGTTTAGTAGGTTTTCATCCTTTATATGAAGTAAAACTGCTGCCTCAACAGGCTCTAGTCCCTTTGCCAGTTTTGCCTTCTCTAAAATATTTATAACATATTCCCTATCGTCAGCCTTTTTGTCTGCTTCCCTAAGTATTTCAAAAATCTCCTCATCGTTTATAAAAGTTTGCTTTACGGTTTCCATAATTTTTACCTCCTACAAAATGAGGGCATCCCCTCTATCACTAGATATATCTAAAGATAGGCTCTTTAAATAACTCTCTAAATCCTGTCGTTCCTCTTTTATACTCTTTTCATTTTTTATTTCCTTAGGATATATGTCATACATTCTTCTGTATTTATGCGGCTCAACCTTTTGCATTATTACATTGGCTCCTGCAAAGAACACTTTATCCTTATATTTTGAATTTAAAACACCAAGGGCAGTTGTAGCAGGAAGATGAGTTCTTTTTAAAATTAATCTTGATAATGCCACAGCCTTTACAGTTAAAAAAGCACTTCCTGAAGAATCTTTACCAAGTGGTGTTAGTTCATGTGGTATGAATGGCCCAATACCTGCCATATCAACATCTAGCTCTTTTAAAAGCATTATATCCTTTGCAACAGTTTCAAGTGTTTGTCCAGGAAGCCCTATCATAAATCCGCTTCCTGTTTGATATCCTAATTTTTTTAAAGTTTTTAAGCATTCAACCCTGTTTTTAAATGTTGAATGTGGGTGAAATCTATTATATAGCTCTTCATCTGCTGTTTCATGTTTCATCAAAAATCTGTCGGCACCAGCTTTAATTAAATACTCATACTCTTCAAAATCCCTTTCACCAATGCTAAGTGTAATAGCCACATCTTTGTATTTTTTTATCTCCCTAACTATCTCTCCTAGCATTTCTTTTGTATAGTTTAAATCCTCACCAGATTGCAAAACTAAACTCATATAACCTGCATCAATAGCCTCTTTTGCTGTGCTTACTATCTCTTCTTTGGTCATTCTATATCTTGGGAGCTTATCATTTTAGCCCTAAGTCCACAATAATAGCAGTTTGCACGACAAAAACTTGAAAACTCAATTATTCCTCTAATGTGTATATAGTTTCCAAAGTATTTTTTCTTTACTTCATCTGCAACACTAAACAAAACTTCAGCATCATTCTCATCTAATGAAAGTATCTCTACCATTTCATCTATTGTTGGTATGTAACCATCAACAATTTTATATAATAGTTCCTTCATACTATCACCTATTTCTTAGTAAGTGCAGACTTTACACTTACTCCTATTATTTTTCCAAGCTTTCCTGTCATTGCACTTATTTCATCTGTTGTTCCATCAACTATTAATGATATTACAGACACCCCTCTATCCTTATATGGAATTCCCATTCTACCAACTACTAAATTACTAAATTCATGTAAAACTGAATTAACATCCTCTGCTTTTTCTAAATCCTCTACAACTATTGCAACAACTCCAAGCCTTTTTTCCATTGTAACACCTCCACTTTTTTCAATAAGTTAATACTAAACTTTATGCTTAATACTAACCTATTGAAAAAAGGCCCCCTAGCAAAAAGCTAGAAGGCCTAGAATAAACCTATATAGTCTATTTATTCCCTTCCCCTTTTGCTCAGAATATTCTTTGCAATCAGGATTAATTTTGCCATCCCCTTAAGCAGTAGCACCACTTAAGCAGATTTATCTTAAATATATTCTACAATATTATATGAATTTTCACAATACAACTATTCATATAATTAGAATCTATCTCTCTTTACATAATGAGTGTGTAGCAATTCATGTGCCTTATGGCTATTTGGTTTTCCTAAGAATTCTTCATATATTCTAGTTATATATGGATTCTTATGTGACTTTCTAATTGGCATATCCTTATCTTCATCATAGATTGCCTTAGCTCTTTCAGCCTTAACATCTATGCAAGCTTGCATTTTTGAGTTAACTATTGGTTGTCCACCACCAGTTACACATCCACCAGGACAAGCCATTACTTCAATAAAGTCATAGTGCTTTTCTCCACTCTTAACTATTTCCATAAGCTCTCTTGCATTAGCTAGTCCATGAGCAACAGCTGCTCTTATTGTCTTTCCATTTGGAAGAGTTATTTCAGTTTCTTTAATTCCTTCTAATCCTCTAACTACTTCATAGTCTATTGATTCAAGTTCTTTTCCTGATAGAACATCAAATACAGTTCTTAGAGCTGCTTCCATAACTCCACCTGTAGCTCCGAATATAACAGCAGCACCTGTTGATTCTCCAAGTGGGTTATCAAATTCTTCATCCTTTAGTGAAGCAAAATCAATTCCTGCTTCTTTAATCATTTGAGCAAGCTCTCTTGTTGTTAATACATAGTCTACATCTTGTAGATTTTCATTTGAAAGCTCTTCTCTTTGTCCTTCAAACTTCTTAGCAACACATGGCATTATTGATACAACCACAACATTCTTCTTATCTACACCAAGCTTATCTGCTAGGTAATGCTTTATTAGTGCACCTTCCATTTCATGTGGTGACTTACATGTTGATAGATTTTCAATTAATTCTGGGTAGAAGTGTTCTACAAACTTAACCCATCCTGGACAGCAGCTTGTCATAAGTGGAAGATTTTCTCCCTTTTCAAGTCTTGAAATAAGTTCTGTTCCTTCTTCCATTATTGTAAGGTCTGCTGCAAAGTCTGTATCAAATACTTTATCAAATCCTAGTTTTCTAAGTGCAGCTGCCATCTTTCCTGTTACTCTTGATCCAATTGGCATTCCAAATTCTTCACCAAGGGCAACTCTCACAGCGGGTGCAGTTTGAACAACTACAAATTTGTTTGGATCAGCTATTGCCTTCCATACTTCCTTAATGTTTTCTCTTTCAGTTAAAGCACCAACAGGACAAGCCATTATACATTGTCCACAGTTGATACATACTGTTTCACCAATTCCTCTATCTAGTGCTGTTGATACTCTTGTGTTAAATCCTCTTCTTGAGAAATCAATAGCACCAACAGTTTGAACATTTTTACATACGCTTATACATCTTCCACAAAGAACACACTTTTCTTGGTCTCTAACAATTGAAGCTGATGAATTATCTATTTCGTATGCAATTCTTTCACCTTCAAATCTTAAATCTCTAACATTTAATTCCTTTGAAAGTGTTTGAAGTTCACAGTTTTCACTTCTGTTACATGATGTACATTCTCTCTTGTGGTTTGAAAGAAGTAGTTCAACTACTGTTTTTCTAGCTTCTCTAACCTTTGGAGTATTTGTTTTTATAACCATACCATTTTCACAAGGTAATGTACATGATGCTATTAGTCTTGGGCCAACTTCAACTACACATACTCTACAGCTTGATGTATGGCTAACACCCTTTAGATAGCATAGACTTGGAATGTTTATTCCTATTTGTCTAGCAGCTTCTATTACTGTGGTTCCTTTTGGAACTTCTACTTCTATTCCATCTATCGTTAACTTTACCATTTCCATCGTTATTTGTCCCTCCTATTTCTTAACAATTGCCTTGAATGGACACTTATCTAGACATGCACCACACTTGATACATTTGTCTTGGTCAATTACATATGGGTTCTTTACTTGTCCTGATATAGCATTTACTGGACATTGTCTTGCACATAAGCTACATCCCTTACATTTTTCTTCAATAATTGTGTATTGAAGAAGCGCTTGACATACTCCTGCTGGACACTTCTTATCAATAACGTGAGCTTCATATTCATGTCTAAAGTGCTTTAATGTTGATAGTACTGGGTTTGGAGCAGTTTGTCCAAGGCCACAAAGTGAAGCAGCCTTAATTTGATTTCCTAACTCTTCTAGCTTGTCTAGGTCTTCTAGAGTTCCCTTACCTTCAACTATTCTATCTAGAATTTCTAGCATTCTCTTAGTACCAATTCTACATGGAGTACACTTACCACATGACTCATCTCTTGTGAAGTCTAGGTAGAATCTTGCAACATCAACCATACAGTTGTCTTCGTCCATTACAATCATACCACCTGAACCCATCATTGAACCAAGTGCTGTTAAAGTATCGTATTCAATTGGTGTATCTAAATGCTCTTCTGTTAGACATCCACCTGATGGCCCACCTGTTTGAACAGCCTTAAACTTCTTTCCGTTTGGAATTCCTCCACCTATTTCATATATAACTTCTCTTAGGCTTATTCCCATTGGAACTTCAACAAGTCCTGTGTTTGTAATCTTTCCACCAAGAGCGAATACCTTTGTTCCCTTGCTCTTTTCTGTTCCCTTTGAAGCAAACCAATCTGCACCTCTAACTATTATTGCAGGTACATTAGCATATGTTTCAACGTTGTTAATTAGCGTTGGTTTTTCCCAAAGACCTGATTGTGCTGGGAATGGTGGCTTTGGATTTGGCATACCACGTCTTCCTTCAATTGAGTTCATAAGTGCAGTTTCTTCACCACATACAAATGCACCAGCACCTAGTCTTATCTCAACATCAAAACTAAAACCTGTTCCAAATATGTTCTTTCCAAGTAATCCATATTCTCTAGCTTGCTTTATAGCAACTTTTAATCTCTCAACTGCTATTGGATATTCTGCTCTAACATAGATATATCCTTGGTTTGCACCAATTGCATATCCTGCTATTGCCATAGCTTCTAGAACTGAATGTGGGTCTCCTTCTAGAACTGATCTATCCATGAATGCACCTGGGTCTCCTTCATCTGCATTACATAGAACATACTTTTGATCAGCCTTTGACTTTGCAGTAAATTCCCACTTAAGTCCTGTTGGGAATCCACCGCCCCCTCTTCCTCTTAGTCCTGACTTTTTAACTTCTTCAATAACTTGCTCTGGAGTCATTGTAGTTAAAACCTTTGCAAGTGCTTTATATCCATCTACTGCAATATATTCATCGATATTTTCAGGGTCAATAACACCACAGTTTCTTAGTGCTATTCTTTCTTGCTTTTTATAGAATCCAGTTTCATTAAGTGACTTAATTCTTCCTTCTTCTACTGACTCTGTGTAAAGCAGTCTTGTAACTGGTCTACCCTTTATTAGATGCTCTGCAACTATTTCTTCAACATCTGAAACTTGTACTCTTGAATAGAAAGCTCCTTCTGGGTAAACAATAACTACAGGACCTAATTCACAAAGACCGAAACATCCTGTTCTTACTATTTCTATTTCTTCTTCTAAATTGTTCTTTTTAACTTCTTCATGAAACTTTTCTAATATCTTCATTGAATCTGATGATGTACAACCAGTACCACCACAAATTAACACCTGTGAACGATAGAATGCCATGGTTTTCCCTCCAATCACTCTTTTTCAACCTTGTAGTCGTTTAACATTTTGCCTTGAACAATGTGTAATGTGTATTCATCTACAACCTTACCACCAACAACATGTTCATTAACTATTCTTCTTGCCTTATCTGCGTCCATTTTTACATAAGTAACCTTTTTTTCACCTGGTCTTATTACTTCAACAATTGGTTCCATTTTACAAAGACCTATACATCCTGTTTGTGCAACAGTTACATCTGAAAGACCAAGCTTTTCTACTTCTTCCATTATTGCAAGTAGTACTGGTCTTGCTCCTGCAGCTATACCACAAGTTGCCATTCCTACTACTATTCTTGTTGTTGTTCTATCTGTTCTTTGATTAACTCTATCAAGGGTTCTTTTTCTAATTTCTTCTAGTTCTTGTATGCTTTTCATAATGAGGCACCTCCCATTAATTCCATTAAATTTTCTTTAATATAATCTCTAATCCATATTAGAATTTCTGGACTATTTAAATCATCTGTTTCAAGTATTCTTTTTACTTCTCTTGTGTCAAACTCAAACTCTTTTTCATTAAAGGTATGTTTATAGTAAAAGTCTATACTAGGAGTAAGTAATACAGATACAATTGTTTCTTCGATTTTTCCAAGTGGAGGCCTGTCTATATTTTCAAACTCCATATCAGCCGTAACAACAGTTCCGACACCAACTTCCGAATCTACCTTTAAGTCCCCATTACACCTTTGACATGTACTTTGGAATAGTGAAAGACCAAGACCTACTTTTCTTGTAGTTCTTGAAGTCACAAATGGATCTGTTATATTTTTTAACATTTCCTTGTCTATTCCCTTGCCATTATCCTTTATTGTAATTACTATTTTGTTTTTGTTGGTATCAATCTTTATATACAATTCAATTAATGTTGCATTGGCTGTAATTGAGTTATCAATTATATCCATTAAATGAAGAGATATTTCTCTCATATAATCCTTAGCCTCCAAATTAAATTATTTATACTCCTTTAATATTCCTGGAATATCGTCTGGTGTAATTCTTCCATAAACCTTTTCACCAATTACCATAACTGGTGCAAGACCACAAGCTCCAAGACATCTTGTAGCTTCAAGTGTAAACTTTCCATCTTCAGTTGTCTTACCAACTTCTACATTAAGTTCCTTTGAAATTTTGTCTATTAATGCTTGTGCACCCTTAACATAACAAGCTGTTCCAAGACACACTCTTATTTTGTGTTCTCCCTTTGGTTCTAATGAGAAATATGAGTAGAATGATGCAACACCAAATATTTCAGCCATTGGTATATTAAGCTCTTGTGAAACTAACTTTAATACATCCTCTGGTAAGTAACCATATGTATTTTGAATTTGATGTAAAACAGGAATTAGTCCACCTTTTACTGTCTTATACTCTTCGATTACTTTCTTAATCTTTTCTAGTCTTTCATCAACACAGTTTCCACCACAGCAGCAGCAATTTTGTTGACTCATCAATTTCACTCTCCTTGTTTGTTATTTTACAATTTTATTTTATTGGCAGATTGTTAAATATAATACAATCCACCAAATAAATCATAATATTGCCATTTAAGTTTGAAATCAGGCATTTTGATTGGGTTTAAAGAATATTCTCGCAACTTTAATTATAAAGTGGCCACCAGAATATTTCAATAAGCTTTTTGACTTTTTCGACATTTTTTATACATTGTTATTTTCTTAACAATATCGTCATAATTTTTGCGCAATTCAACTACTGTATTTTAACATAAATTTGTCCGAATCTCAATACATATTACATTTTGTTTACATATGTAATTAGTGACTGTCGCACAAATTTTTGATAACTTTTTTAAACTATAGTCTGTTAATAAATTAAAGCCATTAAACAATTAAAGAAGTATATTGATATAAATAATAGAAACTCTTAGATTTTTGGCTTTAAAAATTCTTAGAGTTTCTTGGTGAAATATCATAATACTTCATAATTGTTAATGGCTCTTTTTTGTAATAAATCTTCTAAAACAGCCCTATGTTAAAACTCAATACTAATTAATCATAAATAACTCTTATGCATTATATGATAGCGCAATCTC
>JAOAFH010000076.1 GCA_026416355.1 Clostridiales bacterium
GATGGTATAATAGTTATAAAAAGTAATTACCTGTTAGAGATTAGAAAGAACTGAATATAATTATGATTAAGTTTATAAAGGTCTTTATAAATTATGAAATAGCAAAGACGTAATTAAAATAAACTAGTCTAAAAATCGAATAAAGTTTTAGATTAGTACAATACTCTTAGGAATAAAAATTGGGGGGACATATATGTTAAAGCCAAAAGCATTAAAAAAAGGTGATAAAGTAGCAATTGTAAGCTTGTCTAGTGGATTATTAGGTGAAGATTTCATGAAACACCAACTAGAGCTTGGGATTAAAAGAATAAAAGAGTTTGGGTTAGAACCTGTTATTATGCCCAATGCATTAAAGGGAATAGAGTATATTAAAAATCATCCGGAAGCTAGGGCAAAAGATTTAAAGGATGCTTTTTGTGACGAATCAATAAAGGGTATTATTTGTGCAATAGGTGGAGATGACACATATAAAACTTTGCCATACCTATTAGAAGATAAAGAGTTTATTGATGCTGTTAAGAACAATCCAAAAATATTCACAGGATTTTCAGATACAACAATTAATCACATGATGTTTTATAAACTAGGATTAGTAACCTATTATGGACCAAGTTTTATTACCGATTTAGCAGAACTAGACATTGAAATGCTGCCATATACTAAAAAAGCTTTCATGAATTTTTTTGAAAACAATGATGAGGTTGTAATAGAGTCAAGTGATGTTTGGTATGAGGAAAGAAAGGATTTTACAATAGGTACAAGCAGAATTAAGCATAAAGAAAAAAGAGGATATGAAGTTTTGCAGGGAAAAGGAAAGGTTAGAGGTAGATTTTTAGGAGGTTGCCTTGAAAGTTTATGTGATATATTAACAGGTTATATTTATGATGATGAAAAGGAGATATGTGAAAGATACGGGATTTTTCCATCATTAGATGAGTGGAAGGATAAAATACTTTTTATTGAAACATGTGAGGAAAAACCTTCTCCTGAGGAGTTTGAAAAGGAACTTATCACATTAAAAAATACAGGCATTTTTAATGTGATAAGTGGTATTATTGTTGGAAAGCCACAAGATGAAGCATATTATGAGGAATATAAGGAAGTTCTTTGTAATGTTATTGGTAATAAGGATTTACCTATTTTATATAATGTAAATTTTGGTCATGCTTACCCAAGATGTATAATACCTTATGGAATCGAAGCTGAAATAGATTTAGACAATAAAACCATAAAGTACTGGCAGCCATATCACATATAACATTTGATATGGCTGTTTGCCTATCTATTGTTAGCTCTAGAGAGCATATTTGAAATTGCAGTTTGGCTAATATTAAGAAATGATGCAATTTCTTTTAGTGTATATTTTTCTTCTATTGCTTTTTTAATAAGTTCTAATTTAACGTTGGCTAAATTTCTTTTTTTTACTTTTGGATTTTAGTAAAATTATATCTTCATTTGATAATCCAAAAGAGTCTAATATAGCTTGAATAGAAGGCCGTGTTGCAGGTTCAAATTTATTGTCTTTATAAATGCTTGTGCTTTGAGAAAAACTCATATGTTTGCTTATTAGGCTAAAATCATCTTCTGGACTTTCTTCTTTGCCATTTATGTTCATTAGGTTTGAATATAGTTTTAAAGCTGTTTGCTTGTTATTACTCAATATTGATAAAGGAAAATCAACATTTATGAAATTGGAGTGGCCTTTTATATAGAAAAAGTGGCTACTCCATTTATAATCTTCAACACTAGTGCATATACCTGCTCTTATGGGATTGCGATGTATATATCGTATAAGCCAGATAAAATATTCATTTGTTTGTACAATCTTACTGTTATATCTGCCTTTGAATATATGACCAGTATAACCTAAATAGTCTTTAATAAATTTACTTGTGACATTGTTAATATGAAACATTACTTCACCAATAGGATCACTAAAAGTTTGTATTAATAAGTGATAGTGGTTATCCATTATTACATATGCAAATATATTATAGTCAAATTTTTTATTATATTCTTTTAGTTGCTTAATAAAAAATTGCTTCACCTTTGGATCTTTAAATATATATTCGTCATTATTTCCCTTCTGCCATACATGATGAATAGCACCTTCAAAATACCCTCTTTCTCTATTTGACATATACCTCACCTCAACTAGATTCTTGCCATGATTAATTATTTTATACACACCAAATGTTATATGTGATATGGCTGCCAGTTAAATTTTTCTTGACAGTTAGACGTCTAAGTATTATCATAATAATTGTTAGATGACTAATTAATTTTAAACCAATGAATAATGGAAGAGGGGAACATAAATGGATTTTTGTAATGTTGAAGGTCTATATCAATCCTTCATTAAGGTTATTAAAGTGCATCATCAGTACCTACATATCATTCTTGAAAAACTTGATTTATACCCAGGGCAACCACCACTTCTTTTTACTTTATATAAAAACGATGGGCTAAGCCAAAGGGAGATTGCAGATAGGCTTCATATTAAACCTGCAACAATCACTGTGATGTTAACTAGGATGGAAAAGGCAGGGCTAGTTACAAGAAAACAAGATGAAGCAGATCAAAGAATACTAAGGGTATATTTAACTGAAAAAGGAAGAGAGATGTGTGAGGAACTTAAAAAGATTATGCCTGTTTTAAATGAACAATGTTTTGGCAACTTCACAGAAGAGGAGAAGGAAACTTTTAAATTCCTTTTAGAAAAGATGGCAGAAAACATTGAAAAGACAATGGATAAATAATTGAATAAACAAAATATCATAAATAAAACTTTGTTAGGAGATGATAGCTGTGCTAAAACTGTATAAATTTTTAAAGCCATATGCTGCTATGGTTATAGGAGTATTTATTTTTGTGGCTTTACAATCAATTGGAGATTTGTATCTTCCAACACTAATGTCTGACATAATCAATAAAGGGGTTATGAAGGGAGATACCAACAAGATATTACAAATAGGAGGAATAATGCTTCTAGTTGCTGGTGGAGGAGTAATTTGTTCTATTATAGCAAGTTACCTATCAGCGTATATCTCATCTATTCTTGGAACAATTTTAAGAAGTAAGATATTTAGAAGGGTTGAGAGCTACTCATTAAATGAATTTGACAAACTAGGAACAGCAACTTTAATTACAAGAACAACAAACGATGTTACACAAATTCAAACTGTTACTGTTATGATTCTTCGTCTTATGATAAGTGCACCTATAATGGCCATTGGTGGTATTATAATGGCATTTAGAAAAGACAGACCACTTACATTGGTGCTTGCAGTTGCAGTACCTATACTTGCTGGTGTTGTTGCATTAATAGCATCAAAGATGATACCACTTTTTAGATTGGTTCAAGTAAAGATAGATAAAATAAATCTTGTTCTTCGTGAAAAGCTTACAGGGATTAGAGTAATTAGAGCTTTTAATACTGTAGAAAAAGAAAGAAAGCGTTTTGATGATGCAAATGTAGACCTTACAGAAAACTATATAAAAGTTAATAGAATAATGGCATTTATGATGCCATCAATTATGCTAATAATGAACTTAACTACTCTGGCTATTATTTGGTTTGGTGGAATTCGTATAAGCCAAGGTAATATGGATTTAGGAGCACTTTCAGCATTTATGCAATATGCAATGCAAATAATGTTTTCAATGCTAATGCTTGCAATGATGTTTATAATGGTTCCTCGTGCACAGGCAGCTGCAGTTAGAATAAATGAAGTTCTTGAAACTGTACCTGAAATAGTAGACAGAGAAAATACAATTGATTCCTTTGAAGGAAGAGGATATATTGAGTTTAGAGATGTTACATTTAGCTATCATGGTGCAGAAGAACCAGCACTTAAAAACATCTCATTTTCAGCAAAGCCTGGTGAGGTTACTGCTATTATAGGAAGTACAGGTTCAGGTAAATCTACTTTGGTTAACTTAATTCCAAGATTTTATGATGTAGACAGTGGAAGTATTTTAATAGATGGTGTTGATGTTAGAGAAATGACTCAAGAGACACTTAGAAAGAAAATAGGATTTGTTCCACAAAAGGCAATTTTATTTTCAGGAACAATAAAAGAAAACATTAGATTTGGTAAAGAAGATGCAACAGATGAGGAAATAAGACACGCTGCAAAGGTGGCACAGGCACTTGAATTTATAGAAGGCATGGATGGTGGTTTTGACCATGAAATATCCCAAGGAGGTACAAATGTATCAGGTGGCCAAAAACAACGTCTATCAATTGCTCGTGCCCTAGTCAGAAAGCCTGAAATATACATTTTTGATGATAGTTTTTCAGCTCTTGACTTTAAGACAGATGCAAAACTAAGAGCTGAACTTAAAAAAGAAACTAAGGATTCAACAGTAATTATAGTTGCCCAAAGGGTTGGAACAATTATGGA
>JAOAFH010000090.1 GCA_026416355.1 Clostridiales bacterium
ACTGTGGATATATCACATGGAAAGTACGAGAATGATGTAATTATAGATACACCTGGGGTATATGGAGTATCTTCATTTAATGATGAAGAAAGAGTTGCAAGGGATGTAATATTATATGGAGATATAATATTAAACATAGTCGATGCTCTTCATCTTGAGAGGGATTTATTCCTTACTCTACAAATAATAGATATGGGCAAACCAGTGATTGTTGCCCTTAATATGATGGATGATGTTGAGAGAAATGGTATAAAGATAGATGTTAATAAATTAAGTGAACTTTTAGGAGTACCAGTTATACCTACAGTTGCAGTTAAAGGTAAAGGAATTAAAGAAGTTAAAAATAGCCTTCATAAGGCAACAGTAGGGAATGTTAATCCAAAAATAGTTAATTATTTAAAAGACTATAAAGATAAAGTAGAATACCAAAGCGAAGCATTAATGGTGCTAGAGGATGATGAATCTATTCTTACAAAATTTAATTTATCACCATCTGGAAAAAGAGAAGAGGTATATAGGTTAAGAAGAGAAAGAGTAGATGAAATTGTTGAAAAGGTTATAGTAAAGGATAGCAAAAGTTATGGTTTAAGACAAAAAATTGGTGCAATGATGTTAAACCCAATTACAGGTATACCACTTTTACTTATAACACTATATATCATGTTTAAAGTAATAGGTGTTTGGGTAGCAGGAGATATAGTTGGAATCACCGAAGAAACAATAATGGTTGGACATTATGAGCCTTTTATAAAAGGCCTAATATCAAAATTTGTAAATGAAAATACTGTTACGTATAGATTTTTAGCTGGGGAGTTTGGTATATTAACACTAACTCCAACATATGTATTAGGGCTTTTAATGCCATTGGTTGTTGCTTTTTATTTCTTTATGTCACTTATGGAGGACTCAGGTTATTTACCAAGAATTGCAGCACTAGTTGATAGAGTATTATCTTTCTTTGGTTTAAATGGTAGAGCCATTATACCTCTAATATTAGGTTTTGGTTGTATAACAATGGCAACGATAACAACAAGATTGCTTGGAACAAAGAGAGAAAAGGTAATAGCAACTATTCTTTTAGGATTTACAATACCATGTTCAGCTCAGTTAGGTGTAATTGCAGGTATGATAGCTCCACTTGGCGCAAAATATATGTTTATATATGTTATAACAATATTAATTGTCTTTGTGCTTACAGGAACAATATTAAATAAAATGTTACCGGGAGAGTCATCTGAGTTATTTATAGATTTACCACCAATAAGAATGCCAAGGATAAGTAATGTACTTAAAAAGACTTGGACAAAAACATGGATGTTCTTAAAGGAAGCAGCACCATTGTTTGCTCTAGGTGCATTTATAATAACATTCTTAGAGGAAACCAATATACTTAATTATATACAAGATATATTTAAGCCTGTAACAGTAAATCTACTTAGATTACCAAAGGAAGCAGCCAATGCATTTATAATGGGAATAATAAGAAGAGACTTTGGTGCAGCAGGACTTACAGATATGGCGTTATCTCCTGCACAAACAGTAGTTGCATTAGTGACTATAACACTATTTGTTCCTTGTATAGCATCAATTATTGTTATTTTTAAGGAAAGGTCAAAAAAAGAAGCCATTGCTATTTGGTTAGGAAGTTTTATTTTAGCTTTCCTAGTAGGTGGTTTATTGGCATTTATGATTGTTTAATGGAGATGATTATATGGAAACAAAATGTCCTACATGTGGACTTAAGGTAACTAATTCTACAATATGTCCAAGATGCAGAACAGAGCTTATGAATTGCTTAAAGTGCTCAGGTAACTGCTTAACTTGTAAACTAAAGAGTAAAAACAAATAAGTAAACTTTAGGTGCAAAGCACCTAAAGTTTACTTATTTTATTTGTATAACAGAACATTGTTAAAATTGATTTTCAATTGCTTTTCACTTGACAATAATTCAAATACAGTGTAAACTCAAATTAACATATATTAGAAACTGAGGTGCAATATATGGTGAGTAAAGATAATGCAGATAAATTGAAAATACAATTAAAAGGTCAAGGATATAAATTGACTCCACAGAGAAGAGCAGTTTTAGATGTTATAATTGAAAACGAGGGAAAGCATTTATCTTCTGAAGAAATATATGATATAGTTAAAGCAAACTGTCCTGATATAGGATTAGCTACAGTATATAGAACACTAAATCTTCTAGAAAAAATGGGTGTAATATGTAAAATGAATTTTGATGATGGATGTAATAGATATGAGCTTGTTCATGATGAAGAAGACCATCAACATCACCATTTAATTTGTAGAGGATGTGGAAAGGTAGAAGAAGTTGAAGATGATCTTTTAGATGTACTTGAACAAAAGATTGAAGAAAAATATCAATTCACTATAAAGGATCATAGTGTTAAGTTCTACGGATATTGTAGCGAATGTATAGAAAAATCAAGGCAGTAAATCTGCCTTTTTTTTAAACCTACAGTAATTATTTTTTACAAATTGTAAAAAATAAAACAAAGATAGTTTTTAACTGTTGATTATATATATTTAAATAAAGTATAATAACTTTACTGGTAATGTGCGGATAGATTAATAAAAGGAGGGAAATTTTTTGGCAAGAAAAGAAAAAGTTAAAGTAATTCCATTAGGAGGAGTAAATGAAATCGGAAAAAATATGACCATAATAGAATATAAAAATGAAATAATAGTAATAGATTGTGGTCTAATGTTTCCAGAGGAAGAGATGTTTGGTATAGATATAGTTATACCAGATATTTCATACTTATTAAAAAATAAAGAAAAAGTTAAGGGAATAGTGTTAACTCATGGTCATGAAGACCATATTGGTGCGTTACCCTACATATTAAAACAATTAAATGTACCAGTATACGGTACAAGATTAACTTTAGGTATTGTTGAAACAAAACTTAGAGAACACGGAATGTTAAATGACTGTACTTTACGAGTAGTAAGACATGGCGATTTTGTTGAATTTAGCAACTTAAGTGTTGAATTTATTAAGAATAGCCATAGTATAGCGGATTCTTGTTCATTAGCAATACATACTCCAATGGGTATAATTTTGCATACAGGAGATTTTAAAGTAGACTATACACCAATTGATGGTGTAGTTATGGATTTTGCAAGACTTGCAGAACTTGGTAAAGAAGGAGTTGTACTATTACTTGCAGATAGTACAAATGTTGAAAGACCTGGTTATACAATGTCTGAAAGGACAGTTGGTGAAACATTCCAAAAGATATTTAGTGAAACAAAAGGTAGAATAATAGTAGCTACATTTGCTTCAAATATTCATAGAATTCAACAAATTTTAGATGCAGCCTTTAAATATAAAAGAAAGGTTGCAGTATCAGGTAGAAGTATAGAGAATATAGTTGAAGTTGCTTCAACATTAGGATATTTAAAAATTCCTGATGAGTTATTTATTAGTATTGATGATATTAATAAATATCCAGACCACAGGATTGTTATAATCACAACTGGAAGTCAAGGAGAGCCTATGTCAGCTCTTGCTAGAATGTCAGCTTCAGAACATAGAAAAGTAGAAATACAAAAAGGTGATTTAGTAATTATATCCGCAACACCAATACCTGGTAACGAAAAGTTTATTTCTAAAGTTATTAATCAATTATTTAAAAAGGGTGCTAATGTAGTATATGAGTCACTAGCTGATATACATGTTTCAGGACACGCATGTCAAGAGGAGTTAAAACTTATACATACACTAATAAAACCTAAGTACTTTATGCCTGTTCATGGTGAGTTTAGACATTTAAAACAACATGCATTGCTTGCACAAAAATTAGGAATGGAAGAAGCTAATATTTTTATTTCTGATATTGGTCAAGTTCTTGAAATAACTCATGACGGTGCAAAATTAAACGGTAATGTTACGGCTGGACAGGTGCTAGTTGATGGTTTAGGTGTTGGAGATGTTGGAAATATAGTGTTAAGAGATAGAAAACATTTATCACAAGATGGTATCTTAACAGTTGTTGTTACTATAGAAAAAGAATCAGGTAAGGTTATTGCAGGTCCGGACATAATATCAAGAGGATTTGTATATGTTAGAGAGTCAGAGGATCTGATTGAAGAATGCAAAAAGATAGTTAAAAAATCACTTGATAACTGTCTGTCAAGACAAGTTACAGATTGGGCAACTATCAAGGCAAATATTAAAGACGAATTAAAGGGATATTTATATGAAAAGACTAAACGTAATCCAATGATTCTACCAATTATTATGGAAATATAAGAATATGGGGGGTTACTAAAATGAATATCTATGATAAGGCACATGAACTTGCTAAACTTTTAAAAAATTCACCTGAAGTAGTAGATTACAAAAAAAGAGTAGAGTTATTAAAAGCAAATGAAACAAATAAAAAAATAGTTGAAGACTTAAGAAAAAAAGAATTTGAAGTTTATTCAAAACAAATGCAAGGAATGCAAGTATCAAAGGAAGAAATGGATGCAATAACTAATCTATATTCTATAATTCAACATAATACAGAGATTAGAGAGTATTTAGAAGCAGAACGTAGATTTTCAATACTATGGCAGGATATAATTAAAATACTAGGTGACGCAGTTGATATAGACTTTAATGTTAATATGTAGTACGGAGGAATAAGAATGAGAAATAAACCGACAATATATTATGTAAAAGCAGGTTTAATAGCAGCAATATATGTCGTACTTACAATTTTCCTTGGAGAATTTGGATATGGACCATTACAATTTAGAGTATCAGAAGCACTAACTATACTACCATTATACGAATTATCCGCAATACCAGGTTTGTTTATAGGTTGTTTTCTAGCTAATATTTTTGGTGGTTATGGCTTACCTGACATAGTTTTTGGAAGTTTAACAACATTAGTTGCAGCTTACCTTACATCTAAAATGCCAAATAAATATTTAGCGGTGTTACCACCAATACTTTTAAATGCATTTATAATACCAATATGGGTTAGTAAAATGTCAAATACACCTTATTTGGTAACTGTTGGTCAAATTGGTTTTAGTGAATTTTTATCAGCAGGTATTTTAGGAGTAATATTAGCTTCTACTTATGAAGTTTTGACAAAAAAACGCATAGATTGACAAGTCTATTCATTTTGCGTAAAATAAATATGATTATTATAAAATAGGATATCTATGATATCCTATTATTTTTTTGTTTGGAGGGACATAAATGACAAATTCAAAAATTAGAAATGTGGCAATTATAGCCCATGTTGATCATGGAAAGACTACTTTAGTAGATGCAATGTTAAAGCAAAGTGGTATATTTAGAAGTAATGAAAGAATAGAAGAAAGAGTTATGGACTCAAATGATCTAGAAAAAGAAAGAGGAATAACTATTCTTGCTAAAAACACTTCAGTATATTACAATGACATAAAGATAAATATATTTGATACTCCTGGACATGCTGATTTTGGTGGAGAAGTTGAAAGAGTTTTAAAAATGGTTGACGGAGTATTGCTTCTAGTTGATGCATTTGAAGGTGTAATGCCTCAAACTAGATTTGTTTTAAAGAAAGCTCTTGAATTAAAACTTAAGCCTATTGTAGTTGTAAATAAAGTAGATAGACCAGATGCAAGACCAGTTGAAGTTGTAGATGAAGTTTTAGATTTATTTATTGAACTTGGAGCAGATGATGACCAACTTGAGTTCCCAGTTGTGTATTGCTCAGCAAAAGAAGGATTTGCTAAGTATACATTAGAAGATGAATCAAGCAATCTACAACCATTATTTGAGGCACTAATAGACAATATTCCAGGACCTGAGGGAGATGCTAATTTACCACTTCAGATGCTTGTTACAACTATTGACTCAAATGAATATGTTGGTAGAATAGGTATAGGTAAAATATATAGAGGAAACATAAAGAAAAATCAACAAGTTGCTGTAATTGATAAAGATGGTAATACAAGAAATGCAAAGATAGTTACATTATATACTTTTAATGGTTTAAAAAGAGAAGAAGTTGAAGAAGGAAATGTAGGTGATATTGTTGCAGTTGCAGGTATAAGTGATATAAATATCGGTGAAACAATATCAGACAATCAAGTAGTTGAAGCACTACCATTTGTGGAAATAGATGAACCAACTTTATCTATGACATTTAGTGTAAATGATAGCCCATTTGCAGGTAAAGAAGGAGAATTTGTAACAACTAGACATTTAAGAGATAGATTATTTAAAGAATTAGAGACTAACGTTGCTTTAAGGGTTAAAGAAACTGATTCAACTGATTCATTTGAAGTATCAGGAAGAGGAGAACTGCATCTTTCAATTTTAATAGAAACTATGAGACGTGAAGGATATGAGTTCCAAGTTTCAAAGCCAATGGTTATATACAAAGAAATTGATGGAGTATTACATGAGCCAATTGAATACCTGACTATAGATGTGCCTGAAGAATTTATGGGTGCTGTAATGGAGAAATTAGGTGTTAGAAGAGCAGAAATGGTTAATATGACATCTGCTATAAACGGTTATGTAAGACTAGAGTTTAAAATACCAGCAAGAGGATTAATTGGTTATAGAAATGAGTTTTTAACAGATACAAAGGGTAATGGTATATTAAATCACATATTCTACGGATATGAGCCATTTAAAGGGGATATACCTGAGAGAACTAGAGGAGCTCTAGTTGCCTTTGAAACTGGTGAAGCTGTAACATATGGCCTATTTAATGCACAAGAAAGAGGTATTTTATATATTACTCCAGGAACACCTGTTTACCAAGGTATGATTGTTGGAATGTGCTCAAGAAATGAAGATATTGATGTTAATGTATGTAAGAAAAAGCATGTTTCAAACATGAGAGCATCAGGTTCTGATGAAGCATTGAAGTTAACTCCACCGTTAGAATTGACTCTTGAAAAATGTATAGAGCTTATTTCATCAGATGAATTAGTTGAAGTAACACCTAAGAGCATTAGAATGAGAAAGAAAATATTAGACCCAACAATTAGAAAAAGAGAAGCTGCTAAAAAGAAATAATTTAAAGGAAGTGAGGGTTTATGGGTAAACTAAAAGGTTTCATACTAACTTTCGTAGCATTTGCAGTTTTAGTTATAGGAGGTCTTTATTATGTGATTGCGACTCCTATTTCTAAAACAAATGAAAAGGGTGTTGATTTTAGGATTGGAACTAAAGCAGATGTTGATTTTGTAGCGTTAAATCTAAAGAAAAAAGGGCTGGTTAGAAGTTATTTAGTTACAAAGTATTATTTCCAACTAAAAAATATAAAACTTAATCCAGGACCTTATGAATTTAAGCAAACAATGTCTGTAAAAGAAATATTTAATATGATAAATAGTGGGGAAACAGATAAAAATATTATAATGGTAACAATTCCTGAGGGGTTTACTGTTAAGCAAATAGCCAAAAAACTTTATAGTGCACAATTAATAAAAAGTGAAGAATCATTTATCAATGAAACTAATAACGGTAATTTTGATTATGAGTTTTTAAAAGGGATAAAGAATAGGCCTTTTAGATTAGAAGGCTATCTTTTCCCTGATACATATGAGTTTAAAAGAGGTATGACTGAATATCAAATAATAGATATAATGCTAAAAAGGTTTAATGATATATATATTTCAAAGATAAAAGGCAAAATAAATATAGAAAATATGGATGTAGATAAAATTATTACAATGGCATCTATAGTTGAAAGAGAAGCAAAGGTTGAGTCTGAAAGAACTTTAGTTGCAGCAGTATTTTATAACAGACTTAAATCAAATATGAAGTTTGAATCCTGTGCTACAATTCAGTATATTTTAGGTACACCTAAAGAAGTATTATTATATGAAGATTTGAAAATTGAATCACCATATAATACTTACAAATATTTTGGATTACCTGTAGGTCCTATTTGTAACCCAGGAGTAAAATCAATTGAAGCAGCTTTAAATCCTGCAAATGTAGATTTTTTATTCTTTGTTGTTGATAAGACTAAAAATGATGGAAGTCATTTCTTTACAAAGGATTATAAAGAATTTTTAAAGTACAAAAGCAAACTCTAATAATTAATTGGAGGCAAATATGAGCAATATAGCACACGATCATGCAGAGGAATATATTAGAAGTTTAATAAAAGAACCAAATGATTTACAAAATGAGCTAAGAAAATATGCTGAGGAAAATAATGTCCCAATTGTTCACAAGGAAGTAGCCCAATTTTTAAGAGTTTTAATTAAGTCAAATAATATAAAAAGAATATTAGAGGTAGGGACTGCAATCGGGTATTCTTCCATATTAATGGCCGAAGCTGCAGGTTCAGGGGCAAAAATTGTTACAATTGAAAGAGATGAAAATATGTATGATATAGCAATTGAAAATATAAAAAAAGCTGGATTAGAAGACAGAATAGAGGTAATAAAGGGAGATGCCCTTGATGTTCTTAATAACATCCAAGATACATTTGATATGATATTCATTGATGGTGCAAAGGGACACTATAGTGAAATGCTAAAAATAGTTACTAAAATATTAAAAAAGAATGGAATTGTATTTTCAGATAATGTATTATTTAGAGGAATGGTTTGTTCAGATGAACTTCTTATCAGAAGAAAAATTACTATAGTAAAAAGGATGAGAAAATATCTAAAGGAACTTTCTGAATCAAACATTTTTGAAACTGTAATACTACCAGTTGGAGATGGGGTGGCATTAAGCACCAAAATTAAGGAGGAATAAAGATGAAAAAGGTTGAGTTATTGGCACCAGCTGGGAATCTAGAAAAATTAAAAACAGCTTTCATTTACGGTGCAGATGCTGTTTATATTGGTGGAGAAAATTTTAGTTTAAGAGCAATGGCAGATAATTTCTCTCTAGAAGAGATGAAAGAAGGAATTGAATTTGCGCATAACTTGAATAAAAAAGTTTATGTTACTATAAATATTTTTCCACATAACAATGATTTTGAGGGACTACCTGAATATATTAAAAAGTTAAATGAAATAAATGTTGATGCAGTTATTGTTTCAGATTTGGGAATTTTTTCTGTTGTAAAAGAAGTAGCACCTAACATGGAAGTACATATAAGCACACAAGCTAATAATGTAAACTATAAATCAGCAGAGTTTTGGTATAAACTTGGAGCTAAGAGGGTTGTTTTAGCACGCGAGTTGTCACTAAAAGAAATCAAAGAAATTAGAGAAAAAGTACCTGCAGATTTAGAATTAGAAGCTTTTGTCCATGGTGCAATGTGTATTTCATATTCAGGAAGATGTTTACTATCAAACTATATGACAAATAGAGATGCCAACAGAGGTATGTGTGCGCATCCATGCAGATATAAGTATTATTTAGTTGAGGAAAAAAGACCAGGTCAATATTTCCCAGTTTTTGAAGATGAAAGAGGCACATATATCATGAACTCAAATGATTTATGTATGATTGAATATATTCCAGAGCTAATTGAAAGTGGTATATCAAGCTTTAAAATAGAAGGAAGAATGAAAAGTTCATATTATGTTGCTTCAGTTGTTAAAGCCTATAGGGAGGCAATAGATGCCTATTATGAACAAGGTGAAAATTATAAGTTTAATCCTAAGTGGCTTGAAGATGTGTCTAAATCAAGTCATAGAGAATTTTCAACAGGATTCTATTTTGGCAAACCAGAAAAACAAATATATAATAGCTCCTCATATATCAGAACCCATGATATAGTAGGATTAGTTATTGATTATGATAGAGAAAATAATATAGCAACAATTGAACAAAGAAACAGAGTATTTAAAGGAGAAGAAGTTGAAGTTTTAACTTCTAAGGGTGAAAATTTTAAGCTTGTATTAGAAAATATGTGGAATCAAGAAGGCGAAGAAATAGAATCAGCGCCTCATCCACAAATGATATATAAAATTAGAACACAGCAACAATTAAAACCATTTGATATGCTTGTTAAAGAGAAAGGGGATTAAAATGAGTAGACCAATAATAATTGGAATCGAAGGTGGAACAGGTTCTGGTAAAAGTACAGTTGCTCAGGAGATTTACAGTAGTCTTCCTGAAGAAAGTATCTCAGTAATTGAACAAGACAATTATTACAAAGATCAAAGCCATCTTTCCTTCGAAGAAAGAACAAAAACTAACTACGATCATCCAGATGCATTTGATACAGCATTACTTCTTGAGCACCTTAAAAAACTATCAATGGGTGAATCAATAGATAAACCTATTTATGATTTTGCTAATCATACAAGAAAAAAAGAAACTGTTAAAGTAGAACCAAAGGACATAGTAGTTTTAGAAGGTATTATGATTTTGGTTGAACCTGAAATCAGAAATATGCTTGATATAAAGATTTTTGTTGATACTGATGCTGATGTTAGAATCATAAGAAGAATTAAGAGGGACATTAAAGAAAGAGGAAGAACTCTTGATTCAGTGATAGATCAATATATAAACGTTGTAAGACCAATGCATTTACAATTTGTTGAACCAACAAAGAGATATGCAGATATTATAATCCCAGAAGGTGGTTACAACAAAGTTGCGATTGATATAATGATTGCAAAGGTAAATGAAATTGTTAGAAGAAAACAAGGTTTAAAATAAAAATACTCTTTATTTTTGGAAAAAAATATGTTAAAATTAAAATATACAAAGGAATAAATTGTAACATTGCCCTCCTGTAAAGCATATAATGTACATAGGCCTATCAGGGGGGTGTTTTTTTGATTGTAGAAACTATATGTAGCTTGCTTGACGGATTATTTGTTCTAGCTGGATATATAACAAATGGAAGTTCCTTCCCTAAACCCCTAACTGAAGAAGAAGAAAAAGAGCTATTTGATGCATATAAAGCAGGCGACCAACAGGCAAAGGCTGAATTAATTACAAGAAATTTAAGATTAGTTGCACATATTATAAAAAAGTTTGGTCCTATTGGGAAAGATTCAGATGATTTAATTTCTATTGGAACAGTAGGATTAATTAAAGCAATTGAAAGTTTTGATTACGACAAAGGCAATAGGTTAGCAACTTATGCAGCAAGATGTATTGAAAATGAAATTTTAATGTTTATGCGTTCTGCAAAGAAAGTAAAAACTGAAGTTTACCTACAAGATCCAATAGGAGTAGATAAAGAAGGAAATGAAATTTGTCTAATGGATGTTTTAGGCACTGAAAGTGATCAAATTTTAGATGAAGTAGAAAGTAAAATCTCTATTAGAAAGTTATACAATATTATTGATAAGGTACTTGAGGAAAAGGAGAAGGCTATAATAAAGTGGCGTTATGGATTAAGTTGTGAACCCAAAACACAGATGGAGATAGCTAATATTTTAGGTATTTCAAGAAGTTATGTTTCACGAATAGAAAAAAGAGCTCTAAAAAAATTAGCAAAGGAAATGCAAAGGTAGCACAGAAGTGCTACCTTTAATACTATTCAATTAGTTAATAATTTGTTAGAATAGAATAGTAATTATAGATAGATAGGTGAGTTATATGCAAAATTTATTAAAACCTGATTATTATGTTAATAGTATTTACAATATTAATTATCAAAAATTAAAAGACATGGGAATTAAAAATATTATTTTTGACATAGATAATACATTGGTTAAATGGAAGACCCCTAAAATAAATGATAAAGCTAAAATTTTATTAGAAAGCTTAATTGATATGGGTTTTAATATATGTATTTTATCCAATAGCTCAGCTAAAAGAGTAAAAAATTTTACTGACAATGATAAAATTCTTTATTTTAGTGGAATTGGAATTAAACCAATGAAAAATAAGTTTTATGGTGCATTAAATGTTTTAAAAGCAAAAAAAGAAGAAACATGTATTGTTGGTGATCAAATTTTCACAGACATACTTGGTGGAAATAGAATAGGTATTACAACTATATTAGTTGAACCAATTGATAGTAATGAACTTATTACAACAATGTTTATTAGAAAAATTGAAAAAAAAATAAAGAAAAAATTAAATATGAATAACGATATTTGTTCTTGATTGTGTTTAAAAAAATATCTACTGGCAATAATTTTAAAGTGCTTCGGAGGTGATTAAGTTAAATGGAATTAAAGGATATTGCCAGTAAATATGAAGATAATAATGATAAAATTTTAAATTTAGATGATATAATAAAAGAAATAAACAACCTAAATTTTAACTATTATAAAATAAATGAAAACATCAGCAATGAAGTCAAAAATTTTCCTATAGTTAAATTGGTAGATGGTTTGATATATAATGCAATAAATACCAATACCAGCGATATTCACATTGAACCTATGTCAAACAAAACAAGAATTAGATATAGAATAGATGGAGAATTGTCTGAAGTTGCTTCTATACCAATTAGTTCACATCAATTGGTTGTTGGTAGAATAAAAATACTAGCTCATATGGATATTTCTGAAAAACGCATTCCCCAAGATGGCAGAGTAATTTTTAACAATCACTATGGTTTTGTTGACTTAAGAGTTTCATCTATGCCAACTGTTTATGGTGAAAAGATTGTCATAAGAATTCTCAAAAAAAGTACAACAGATATAAAAAGAAAAGAATTAGGTTTCAGTGAGAAAGATGAAAAAATAATAGATAGATTAATATCGACTCAAGGGGGACTAATTTTAGTTGCTGGTCCAACTGGTAGTGGTAAGACAACTACTTTATATTCGATTTTAAAGGATTTAAATAAAAATATTAAAAACATTATAACAATTGAGGATCCAGTTGAGTATATGATAGATGGATTAAATCAAATTAATGTTAATACAAAAATAGGATTAGATTTTAGTCAAGTTTTAAGGTCGGTATTAAGGCAAGACCCTGATGTAATTATGATAGGAGAAATAAGAGACCAAGAAACAGCAAAAATAGCTGTTAGAGCAGCTATTACAGGTCATTTAGTTTTAAGCACAATTCATACAATAGATGCACCTTCGACTATAATAAGGCTTATTGAAATGGGGGTTGAACCATATCTTGTGGCAAGTTCCATTAAGGGCGTTATTGCACAAAGACTTGTAAAGAAAATTTGCCCAAAATGTAAAACAGAATATAAAGCTGACATGCTTCAACAAAAAATTATAGATGAATCAAAAAAACATTATCTTTATAAAGGCAGTGGATGCGAGCATTGTCAATATACTGGTTATAAAGGTAGAGTGGGTATTTTTGAAGTGTTAGAGATAACAAGAGAACACAGAGAAGCAATTGTTTCAAATCAGAATATTGACAACTTTAGGGATTTATGCATTAATAAAGATATGAATAATTTACAAGAATCTTGTAAAATTATGTTATTAAATGGTATAACAACATTGGAGGAGTATATAAAACTTGTAATGACAAATGATTAGGAGGAACAATATGACAAAGTTTGATCAACTACTAAAGAAGGTAATAGATATTGGAGCATCAGATTTACATATCACAGTTGGAATTCCACCGACAGCAAGAGTAAATGGAACATTAGTTCAACTGACAGAAGAAAAACTAACAACTGATCAAACAGAGGAGTATGTTAGGTTTGTATTAACAGAAGAACAATATGAGAAGTACCAAGAGCTTGGTGAATTGGATTTTTCATATGCTCTTCAAGGAATTGGTAGATTTAGAGTTAATGCATTTAAGCAAAGAGGAAGTGATGCAATGGCACTAAGAACAGTTGCAGCACAAGTTCCTACTCTAGACAAGCTCGAGATGCCAAATGTCTTAAAGGAATTAACAAATAAAACAAGAGGATTAATTTTAGTAACTGGTCCGACAGGAAGTGGTAAATCTACAACTTTAGCTGCAATGATTAATGAAATCAATCAAAATAGAAGTTGCCATATTATAACACTTGAAGATCCAATAGAATATTTACATAAACACAAAAAGAGTATTGTAAATCAAAGAGAAGTTGGACATGATACAAAGTCATATGCAAATGCATTAAGAGCTGCATTAAGAGAAGATCCGGATGTTATACTTGTTGGAGAGATGCGTGATTTAGAAACTATCTCAATTGCAATAACGGCAGCTGAAACAGGACATTTAGTTCTATCAACATTACATACAATTGGTGCTTCAAAAACAGTTGATAGAATAGTGGATGTTTTTCCGCCATATCAACAACAACAAATTAAAGTTCAACTTTCAGCTGTTTTAGAGGGAGTAATTTCTCAGCAGTTAATTAAGAGAGCAGATGGAAATGGAAGAGTGTGTGCAATGGAAATTATGACAGCTACACCTGCTATTAGAAACTTAATAAGAGAAGGTAAAACACATCAAATAGATTCTGCAGTTCAAACTGGTGCAAAGTTTGGAATGAAGACAATGGATATGTCTTTAGTTGAACTTTATAAAAAGGGATTAATATCATATGAGGATGCTTTAAATTATTCTGTTGATAGAGATATAGTTATGAGATTATTAAGCATATAGTTAAACAATATTGGGGTGTTTGTTGTATGCCTTTATTAGAAGAAAAAATAGTTAAAGCAAGATACAAAAAAATAAGATACAAAGTAGACACTGCCTTTAAATCAGGTAGTGTCTATAATACTTTTAAAGATATTAAACTATTTAAAAGAGATATCAAATTTAATACTAAGGAATTGTATTTTATATGCAGACAGTTTTCTATGGCATTTAATTCTGGTATGGATATTTTAAGAAGTATTGAGGCTATTGAAGAGAATACAATTAACAAAAATGTAAGCAAGGTTTTTGCAAAAATACATGAAAGTGTACAAAGTGGTCTACTACTTTCACAATCAATAAAATTGACTAATGCGTTTCCTTTGTTTTTTGTTAATATGATTGAAGCTGGAGAAGTAAGTGGTAGATTAGAGTATGTTTTAAATAGTTTAAGTGATTACTATGAAAAAGAGTTAAGGTTAAAGAAAAAAATAACACAGGCACTTTTATATCCCACTTTTGTAGTTATTTTTACTACTCTAGTATTTTACATTATGCTAGTTAAAGTTGTTCCTATGTTTGTTAATGTTTTAAATCAATTTCCCAAAATTGAGCTACCAAAGCAAACAAGATTAATTATATCTTTATCAGATTTTTTAAGGGAAAATAATGAAAAAGTGATTATTAGCATTTTGATTTTTGCAATTACTCATAAAGTATTTATACAGGGTAGATTTAAAAATGTAGTTGATTATCTAAAAATAAAAATACCAATAATAAAAAATTTATATAAGCTAAATATATCAATAAAGTTTTTAGGTAGTATGGGGATTTTGACTAAAAGTGGTATATCATATATAAATTCAATTGAAATAGCATCAAAAGTTATAGAGAATATTCATATTCAAGAGGAACTTATAAATGTTAAAGATAGTTTGTTGATGGGAGATTCATTAAGTGAATCTATTTCAAGAGTAAAATTTTTTCCTAAGCTATTAAAAAGTATGTTAAAAACAGCAGAGGAAACAGGTAAACTTGAGGTTGTTTTTGAAAATATGCATAGATATTATCTTGATGAGTTTGAAGATAAATTAAAGATTATTACTTCATTATTAGAACCAGCGATGATTATTGTTGTGGCAAGTATAGTAGGTTTTTTAATCATGTCCATAATATTACCAATATTTAATATATATAGGGGTATGATGTAATGTTTAATCATCCCTCCGTTGGCAATAATTATATATGTCAAAATTTAAAGGAGGGATGTTTATGATTAGAAAAACTAAGAAAAAAGGACTAACCTTAATTGAAATGGTTGCTGCAATTGCTATTATTGGTATTCTAGCAGCAACATTGATACCAGAAGTATCAAGCTATGCCCAAAGGGCAGAGGACACAAAACTAAGAACTGAGGCAAAAGTACTTTTAAATGCAATTGAAATGTATAATGCTTCGGTAAATGATTCAACAAAAAGGATTGGAAATGATACGGTTTTTTCAAGTTGTTTTAATGCAACTTCTAAAAAATTAACTGCAGATTTTGATGCGTCAGTAGGTGAAGAACTAGAAAAAATGTATGAAAAACTTTCTAGTAAAAACAGCCCATTGATTAATAAGACTGTTTCAGAAATAAAAACAATAATTGAAACAGGCCAAATTGATTAATTTTTTAACTTGTTTGATTTATTGGGAGGTTCTTTTATGGAAACATTTTATTTGATTTATTCAGTTATTTTAGGATTAGTTATAGGAAGTTTTTTAAATGTATGTATATATAGAATTCCTAGAGAGGAATCTATTGCGTATCCTCCATCCCATTGCACTAACTGTGGTTATAGATTAAAATGGTTTGATTTAATTCCTTTATTTAGCTATTTGTTTCTTGGTGGTAAATGTAGAAAATGTGGAGATAAAATTTCTTTTATTTATCCTTTTATAGAAATGGCAACAGGTATTTTATTTGGTATTTTGTATTTAAAATTTGGTTTAGGATTTGAATTTTTTAAATATGCAACTCTTTTTGCAGTAATGATTGTAATTGGAATGATTGATTATTTTACAACTGATGTTTATTTTAAAACTATAGTATTTGGAACAATTATGGGAGTAATATTCGTATTAATAGAAAAGCTCTACTATAATAATCCAATTTTGACTTATATTTTTGGTGCATTGTTAGGTGCAGGTATAATATGGGTTATTTTTATAATTACAAAAGCAATGGGAGAAGGAGATATTGAAATTTGCTTTGTGGCAGGTTTATTTTTAGGATTTAAATTGACTAGCATAATGATACTATTGTCATTTATTATTGGTGGATTTATTGGAATGATATTGATTGCTTTAAAAATAAAAGATAGAAAGGACTATATCCCATTTGGACCTTTTATAGGTTTAGCAACAATAATAACAGTATTATATGGAGATATAATTTTAAAATGGTATAGTTCCTTATTCTAAAGAAGGGATAAATTGAAAAAGAAGGCATTTACATTGATTGAACTTCTATGTACTATTTCAATTTTGCTGATTTCATTTAGTTTTATTACATTTGATTATATTTCAATGTACAATAAAAAATATACTAAACTATCAATAGAAACTATCATATCAGATCTTCAAGAGGCAAAGCTTTTAGCAATTAATAATGCAGCCTATGACATAGGCATTTATTTTTATTTATCAGAAGATGGCTACAACTATGATGGTTATAAAGTGCAGATGATAGGAAGTAGTAATAGTTTAATTAAAACAAGAAAGTTTAAAGATAATTTAGTTATAAGTCGTTCTAAAAGTACAATTCCATATGATGGTAGATTAATATTTAGAGCCAATGGTAGTGTATCACCTTATGCGGCAACTATTGCTATTTATGATAAAGATACAAAACAATATAGATATATTACATTAACTATTGGATATACAAGGATTATGGAGGTTCCTAGTAAGAAT
Source organism: Clostridiales bacterium (assembly GCA_026416355.1). Lineage (GTDB taxonomy): Bacteria > Bacillota > Clostridia > Clostridiales > Caloramatoraceae > Thermobrachium. The sequence goes on from JAOAFH010000090.1 coordinate 17,360, forward strand.
TGAAAAATAAAGCATTTACATTGATAGAAAATATTATTATGCTATTTGTTATATCTATAATTACTTTAGCAATTTTAGAATTAAACATACAAAATATAAAAATTAATAAAACCAATAATGATAATTATGGTATGTTTTTAATAGCTAAATCTATTTGTGAAATATATATTTCACAGGAAAATACAATTACTGATAATAGCTATTTGATATATTTAAACAATGTGGAAGATTTAAAATATACTATTGAAGAATGTACCTCAAGTTTAACTTTTGATAATTCAAAAAGATTAAATGTATATTTGAGTTTTGAAACTATTAATAGCGGGTTAAATAAATTGACTGTAAAAGTTAAAAACCTAGAGAATAATAAAGAAGTTATCTTAAGCTGTTATAAGTAGGTGTTAATATTTGAAAAAGAAAGGATTTACATTAATAGAAACAATGATTTCACTATTTATTTTTTCAATTATTGTTTTTCTGGTGTTAGACTTTTATGGTTTTAATGAAAGACTTAATAAAAACCTAATTGATGATAGTAATGACTTATTAAATGGATATATTGCAGTTGATTTTATTTCAGATACTATAAGAAAAAATAAAATTGAAATAATAGATAAAAACCAAAATGGTAGGTGTGAGATAATTAAAACAACCGATGGACAAACTCTTTATTTAAAGGGAAGCAATGGAATTTTACGATATGCTTCTGATTCGCAGCAGATTACAATAAATATTTTAGATGTTAAAGTTGAAAAAATAAGAGATAAACTATACAAAGTTGCTGTAACTACAAAAACTGGTAGAAAAATTTTGATGTTTACAGGAGAAAAACAATGAATTTAAAGGGTTCAATAACGGTGTATTTTTTAATACTGACCTGTTTAATTATTTTAGTTGCTTTTACAGTATCCAATTTGTTGTTGGGAGAACACAAGGTAATTAGTTCTAAGGTAGAATCAGAACAAGCCTACTATAACGCAGAAGCAGGTTTTAAGATTGCTATTAAGAGAATTGAAAAAGAAGGAATAACTTTGAAAGATTTTTCATACACTGAAATTTTTGATGAAAATAACAATGTAAAGATAACTTTAAAAAATGATAGATTCAATAAAAAGTTTTTAATAAATGTCATGGGAAAATCATTTAATTCTATAAAGGCTATTGCAAAGGAAGTACCTTATAGTAAATAATGGCTTTGATTATTGCAGGATAAATAATATCATGATTTGTGGTAAAACTAAAAAAAAGAATAAAAAATTTTGTTTATCTTTTATGGAGGGAAACATGACAGCAAAATTTGGACCATCAGGAAATTCAAAAAGTTTTTATGATGAGGGGTATAAATCATCAGTCGATATGCCTAAATGGCTTAAAGAAAAAGGATTAGATGCCTATGAATATTCATGTGGCAGAGGAATAAATATAGGAGATGAAACAGCTAAAAAAATTGGAGAAGCAGCTAAAAAATATAATATAGATTTATCAATACATAGTCCATATTATATTAATTTTGGAAGTGAAAAACAAGAAATGCAACAAAAATCCCAAAAATATTTAATTGATACACTTAATTTAGCAGTAAAAATGCAGGCAGATAGAATAGTTGTTCATCCGGGTTCTTGTGGTAAAATTCCAAGGACTGTTGCATTTAATAATTTAATAGATGCATTTAAAGAAGCATTGAATAATTTAAAAAACATGGGATTGTATGGTAAAATAACAATTTGTCCAGAAACAATGGGCAAAAGTAATCAGCTTGGTACTCTAGATGAAATACTTGAATTATGTAAATTAGATGAAACAATAATACCAACTATAGATTTTGGACATATTCATGCTCTAGGTAGAGGAGCTTTAAATTCAAGGGAGGATTTTAAAGTAATACTAGATAGAATTGAAAATGCATTAGGTAACTATAGATTAAAAAATCTTCATTGCCACTTTAGTAGAATAGAATTCACTGAGGCTGGTGAAAAAAAACATTGGACTTTTTCAGATACAGACTATGGTCCTGAATTTTTTCATTTGGCAGAATTATTAGTTGAAAGAGATATGTCACCAAGAATAATATGTGAATCTAGAGAGAATATGGCTGAAGATGCCCTTGAAATGAAAAAAATTTATCAAGAATATATTTCAAAAACAAACTAGAGTTTGCAATCTGATGAATAATCTGCTAAAATACAATTGTTATTGTGTAAATAAAATGAAATCCTCATATTTTTCGAGGGTGCACATGTACATAGGGGGTAACGAAAATGATTGAAAAAAGACTTGAGAAATTTTTGTCAAAATTTGAGTCACTAGGAATTGATGGAGCTTTTGTTTTTAAAGATGAAAACAGAAACTATTTAAGTGGTTTTACAGGAGATGACAGCTTTTTATTTATAACAAATGAAAAATCATATTTTATAACCGATTCTAGATATACAGAGCAAGCACAAAATGAAGTAGTTGGATTTGAAGTTGTGGAATATAAACCACCAATACATGATTTTGTTGCTTCACTTGTTGAAAAACATAATGTAAAGAGATTAGGAGTTGAAGAAGATAGATTATCTTTTTCAGATTACATAGTTTATAAAGAAAAATTAAATGGTGTAGAATTAGTTCAACTTGAGCAAACTATAGAAAAGATAAGAATGATAAAGGATGCAGAAGAAATTAAACTAATTGAAACTGCTGCTAGTATTGCAGATAAGGCATTTGAACACATTTTAGGATTCATTAAGGTAGGAATGACAGAAATTGAAGTTGCTTTAGAACTTGAATTCTTTATGAAAAAATTAGGTGCATCAGCTTTATCATTCCCAACAATAGTAGCATCAGGTAATAGATCATCATTACCACATGGAACAGCATCTGAAAAGGTTATAAATGAAGGCGACTTTATAACTCTTGATTTTGGATGTGTATACAAGGGTTATTGTTCAGATATGACAAGAACAATTGTACTAGGTAAAGCTAATGAAAAACAAAAAGAAATATATAATACTGTATTAGAGGCAAATGAAGCAGCCCTAAAGGCAGTTAAACCAGGTATAAGTTGCGCAGCACTTGACAAAATAGCAAGAGACATTATAGTAGAAAGAGGATATGGTGAAAGATTTGGCCATGGTCTTGGTCATGGTGTAGGAAGAGAAGTTCATGAGTTGCCATATGTTAATGCAAGAAGTAAATTTGATTTAGAGCCTGGTATGGTAATAACAGATGAACCAGGTATCTATATACCAGGATTTGGTGGTGTTAGAATAGAGGAACTTGTATTAGTTACTAAAGATGGCTATAGAGTTCTTTCAAAGTCACCAAAGCATTTAATTGAGCTATAATTTGTTTATACATTAATTCAATATAAATTTACTATGGAGGGATAATACACAATGATTACAGCAGGAGATTTTAGAAAAGGTGCAACTTTTGAGATGGATGGACAAGTTTATACAATAGTTGAGTTCATGCATGTTAAGCCAGGAAAGGGAGCGGCTTTCGTTAGAACAAAGCTTAAGAATGTTGTAACAGGAGCTGTTATTGAGAAATCATTTAACCCAACTGAAAAGTTCCCAGAAGCTATTATTGAAAGAAAAGAAATGCAATATCTATACAATGATGGAACTTTATACTACTTTATGGATACACAAACTTATGATCAAGTTCCACTAAACTATGAAAAAGTAGAAGATGCTATAAAGTATCTAAAGGAAAATATGAATGCAATAATTAAATTCTACAAAGGAGAAGCATTCTCAGTTGAACCACCAACATTTGTAGAATTAGAAGTTGTTGAAACAGAACCAGGAGTTAAGGGTGATACTGCAACTAATGCAATGAAACCAGCAACTGTTGAGACTGGTGCTACATTTATGGTACCACTATTCATCAACCAAGGAGATGTAATCAGAATAGATACAAGAACTGGTGAATATATGTCAAGAGTATAATGCATAATAATAATATAACAGTGGCTTCGGCCACTGTTAATTAATATGCGAAGGAGGAAAAATTATGCAAAATATTAAAGAAAGGGTATCCTATTTAAAGGGATTATCTGATGGCTTAGGTATTACCCATGAAACTAAAGAAGGGAAATTATTAATTGCTATTATTGACGTTTTAGACGATATTGCTGAAGCTATAGACATTTTAGAAGAAAATCAAAATGAACTTGATGAATATGTTGATGCTATTGACCAAGATTTAGCTGAGGTTGAGGACGAAATATTTGAAGATGACGAAGACTATGAAGAAGATTTTGAAGATTATGACGACTATGAAGATGATGATGGGTTTGTAGAAGTTGAATGTCCAAATTGCCATGAAACAGTTTATTTAGACAAAGAAATGTTTGAAGATGAAGATGATGATGGAGAAATAGTTTGTCCTAACTGTGATAAACCAATATACTTTGTAGAACATTGTAATTGCGATTCAGATGACTGCAATTGCTGTAAAGAATAAGGGCTAACCTAAAGGGCTTAGCCCTTATTCTTTTTTTTGTAATAAATAAATAGAGGTATAAATATAATTGTTATTAAGAAAGGGGGAGGGTAAATGGTTACATATGATAAAGAAAAAGTGAAAAGAACATTTGAGACAGAAATATTTCCAGTTCTAATTGAAAAGATAAAAGAACCATTGAAAAACATGAAAAATAATGGATATGTAGACATTGAGGAGATTAGATTAAGAGCAGACAGACCAGTAATGATATACATAAAAAATAAAGGATATTTTTTGAATTCAAATGGAGCTATTACTGATAAACCTGGAATTGTATTATCAAAGAGTGAATTAGAAAAAATATTTTTAATAATGTGTGATTACTCTTTTTATTCTATGGAAGAGGATATTAAACAGGGGTTTATAACAATAAAGGGAGGCCATAGAATTGGACTAGCTGGTAGGGTGGTTCAAGATAATGGCAAAATAAAAACTTTAAAGAATATATATTTTATAAATATAAGAATTGCAAAAGAAGTGAAGAACTGTGCATTGAATGTAGTAAAAGAAATTTTCTCGAAAGAGATTAGTCATACATTGATTGTATCACCACCAGGCTGCGGAAAAACAACAATTCTAAGGGATATGATTAGGCTATTAAGTAATGGTGTTGAAGATATAAATTTAGTTGGGAAAAAGGTTGCAGTTGTTGATGAAAGAAGTGAAATTGCATCATGTTACCAAGGTATACCGCAGAGGGATGTTGGTATAAGAACTGATGTTTTAGATAGTTGTCCAAAAGTTGAAGGTATTTCTTTGTTATTAAGGTCAATGTCTCCTGAAATAATAGCCGTTGATGAAATAGGAAGCATAAAGGATGCAGAAGCTATATTTGATGCAGTTAATGCTGGTGTCAAAGTTATAGCTACTGCACATGGTAGAGATTTAGATGAAATCTTAAAGAGACCCGGAATAAAAATTCTTATTGAAAATAATTGTTTTGAAACGGTGATTTTTTTAAGTAATAAACATGGACCAGGTACAATAGAAAATATTTTAAAAATAAACTAAAGTAAGGGGGATTGAAAATGCTTAAGATCTTGGGAAGTTTTTTAATTATTTTATCAACATCTGGCATGGGCTTTCTTTATGCATTTGGGTATAAAGAAAGGGTAAGGCAGCTTAGGGAACTACAATATTCAATTAATGCATTATCTAGTGAAATACTCTACTCATCAAATCCACTCTGGATAGCATTTTTAAATGTTGCAAATAAATGTAGTTCACCTTTTAAAGAATTATTCTTAAATATGTCAGAAAGTTTAAAACAAAAATCAATTGAAACTATTTCAGAAAGCTTTGAGATTGCACTTAAACAGCAGAGGGATAATATTTATTTAGAAAATGAAGACTTAGAATTATTAAGAACATTTATAAATGGATTAAGCTCAAATGATTGTGAAGGGCATAAGAAAAACTTTAATATAACCCAAAAAAAATTAGAGGGATTAGAAAAAATAGCAGAAGAAAATAGAAATAAGAATGAAAGGCTATATAAATATTTAGGCGTTTTAAGTGGATTATTAATTGTTATTTTATTAGTGTAAGGGGTGTAGATTATGAATTTAGATATTTATCAAATACTTAAGATTGCCGTATTTGGGATTATGCTAGCAGTGATAGATAAGATATTAGAAAGTGTTGGAAAAAAGGAAATTGCCACAATGGTTTCAATAATAGGTTTAGTAATAATTTTAATAATGACAATTGGTTATATATCAAATTTATTTAGAAGCCTAATTACTATGTTCCAGTTATAGAAGGTGATGTTATGCAAATTGCTCAAATAGTTTTAATGGCTCTTGTTGTTGCAACGATTGTAACATTGCTTAAAAAAGAAAAACAAGAGGTGGCAATACAGGTTAGTATTTTATTTGGTATAGTCATATTTTTTATGATGCTTAGTAAGTTTACAGTTGTGATACAAGCAATGCAGCAAATAGCATTAAAAGCCAATATAGATTTTACTTATGTTAATATTGTTTTTAAAATCATAGCTATTTCTTACATAGCCTCATTTGGTATAGAAATTTGCAAGGACATAGGGGAGTCGTCCCTAGCGGCTAAAATTGAGTTTGCTGGAAAAATAATAATTTTAATACTTGCCATACCAATAATAATGGCTGTTATGGATATGGTAATAAAATTGATACCGTAGGTGATGCAAATGAAATATAAAATAACAATACTAATGTTAATAATCACAACTATGATGTGTTTAACCAGTGTTAAAGCCAAAACAATAGATAATGAATACAATATAGATTATAATCAAATTGAGGAAACATCAAGAATTATTCAACAAAGAAGTGACTATTTACCGCAGTTTAGCTTTAAGGAATTAGTAAATGAATATAAAGTAAGTCATTCATTAACTAAAACATTAAAAAGTATGTGGGAAGGTTCAAAAAAGTACATATTTAAAGAGGTAATTGGTAGTTCGAGATTACTTGTTGAGCTTTTGCTTTTGGGTATTCTGTGTGCATTGCTTCAAAACATGCAGTCTTCTTTCAGTAGCTCATCTGTTAATAAAATTGCATATTATGCATGTTATCTGGTTATGGTTGTAGTAATAATTAAATCATTTACTGTTATTGTTGATTTGAGTAGAGATACAATTGATAAAATGATTCAGTTTGTTAATTCACTAATGCCTTCTCTTATGATATTAATTGCGTCTGTTGGAGGATTTGCATCAGCAACAATGCTTGATCCTCTAATAATGTTTGTTACTAAATTTTTTAGTGATATAATTAAAGATTTAATTTTACCAATGACATTTTTGATAGTAGCACTTAATATAGTGGACAACCTAAGTGATGAAATAAAGATTAGTAAATTAGTCAAATTATTAGAACAAATAACTTTGTGGACAATAGGTTTTATTATGACAATTTTTGTAGCTTTTATAACCATAAGAAGTAGTACATCTGCATCTATAGATCAAGTAACACTAAAAACAACAAAGTTTATGGTAGATAGTTTTATTCCTATAGTAGGAAAGACTCTATCAGACGCAGTTTCAACAGTTGCAGGGTATTCTCTTTTGCTTAAGGATGCTGTAAGTGTTGTTGGATTGGTAGTAATGGTTAGCATAATATTATTTCCACTTATAAAGTTAATAATTATTGCAGTTATTTATAAGTTTGTAGGTGCAATTATGGAACCAATAGTTGATAAAAAAATTGTTGAATGTCTATCATCTGTTGGTGGAGCTATATCAATTTTATTCGCAAGCATATTATCCGTTGCAGTTATGTTTTTTATAATAATCACAATCATAGCTTCTACGGGTAGATTATTGGTAATGGTAAGGTGATGCATATGATAAGTTTTTTGAAAAGCTGGATTATGAATATCGTTGTTTTAATAATATTTTTAGCTTTAGCAGAAATAATCCTACCTTCAAACTCCATGAGAAAATATGCGAGATTTGTAATGGGGTTAATTATTATTGTAGTTATAATAACACCAATATTTAAACTCTTTGATAAACAAAATAGCATTGAAGGAGCTATATCGGAATACGAAAGGAAATATGAAGAAGTATATAAAGGAAACATAAATTCTAAAGAGTTAGAAAAGACAATCCAACGAAAAACTATTAATGAATTTGAGAAAAAGCTTAAAGAAAACATTGAAAATGATGTACTAAAAAATACTGGTAAAAAAATTGCTGTAAACAAACTAGATGTTAATACTAAATTAGGTTCAGAGGATTTCGGAGCAATTATGTATATAGAAATAAAAGTAACTTCAAATTCAGATATTCAACCAGTTGAAAAGGTTGTGATTGGTGGACAAACAAACTCTAAAAGTAATTACAAAGACAATGAGATACTAGAATTTGTGAGTAAAAATTATAAAGTAAATGAGAAAAATATAGTATTTGTAAAGTGAGGTTGATGGAATATGATGAAATTTAAAATACCTGAGATAAAAGGTGAAAATATTAAAAAATATATGGTATATTTAATTCTTGTATTTTGTGTAGGAGTTTTAATATTTTTAGCAGCAGATATTTTCTCAAATATATTTGGTAAAAGTACAAATACTAAAAATGATAAGAATGTAGAAGAAACTGTTGCTAAGAATATAGAAGTTGTTGGCGGAGGTATGAGCTATGAGGATAGAATAAAGAGAGATTTAGTTGATATACTATCTCAAATTAAAGGTGTTGGGAAAGTAAATGTTATGGTTTATTTTGAAGGAAGTCAAGAAACACAACCAGCTTACAATATTAATGAAACAAGCAAAGTAATACAAGAAAAAGATAATCAAGGTGGAACTAGAACAACAAATGAAAATAACAAAAGCGTTAATGTTGTAATTTTAAATGAAGGAAGTAATACAAAACCACTTATTGTAAAGCAGGTTAATCCTTCAATTGGTGGAGTTATTGTTGTGGCAGAAGGCGCTGATAATGTAGCAGTTAAAGAAATGATTAAGAATGCTGTAAAAACAGTTTTGAATATTCCAGCCAATAAAGTAAGTGTTGAATCAATGAAAAAATAAAGAATAATATTTAATATAAATTCATATAAATTTATCAGAAAGATTGAATGGGGGGAAGGTACAATGGAACAATTCAGAAAGCAAACTGCAATAATAGCGGTACTAGTAGTACTTATTGCTTGTTCTGCTTATTATGCCAAGAGGTTCAACGATCAATCAAAGGGTGTAGTAAAGAACGGAAAGGAGGTAACTGAAACTTCTAAAACAGGCAATTCTAATTTCTTTGCTGAAGCAAGAATTGGAAGAGATAATCAATATAGCACACATAAACAAGAATTAGAAAACATAATCAATAATAAAAATTCAACAAAGCAAGCAATAGAAGAAGCACAAGCGAAGTTAATGGTATTGGCTGATTGGGCAGATAAGCAAAACAAGATTGAACAAATGGCAAAGCAAAGAGGATTTGAAGATGCTATTTGTTTAATTAACGAAAATGGAGTTGAACTTTGTGTAAAGACTGCTGAAGCTTTAACTAGAGAACAAGCAGCTCAACTTATGGATGATGTAGTTAGAACAACAAGTATTTCACCAAGCAAAATAGTAATTAAATCACAAAAATAAATACTAATATATAACAAAAGTATTGATTTTATTTTATAATAGTTGTACACTAATATTTGAAGTTATATTGTAAATATTTAGTTTTATTGATTCGGGCTTTCATGCCCGAAAATTGTTACTTTTTGGAATTATATGGAGGTGTATTAAATGGCTGACAACACACTTTATACTAATGAGATAGGTGAAGTTCAAATAGCTCCTGAGGTTGTAAGTGTTATTGCATCAATAGCTGCAACAGAGGTTAAAGGTGTAGCTAGCATGTATGGTGGTTTTACAGAAGAATTTGTAGAAAAGTTTGGAGTAAAATCATCTAACAAAGGTATAAAAGTTCAAATTAATCCTGAAGGAGAAACTGTTATTGATTTAAACCTAATAATTGAATATGGAGTTAGAATACCAGATGTAGCATTTGAAGTACAACAAAATGTTAAAAGAGCAGTAGAAACAATGACAGGTTTGAAGGTAGTAGATATCAATATACATATACAAGGGATAAATATGCCAAAAGAAGTTAAGGAAGAAGAAAAAAAGGCAAGATAATCAAATTTAATGGGCTCATATAAAATGCGTTTCACGAGGAATAACAATGCTTTTATATGAGCTTTAAATACGATAATGAGGTGATAAAGTGAATAGTATACTAACATTTATTTATGTTTTAGTAACACTTTGTATTTTAGTTTATGCATCTGCAGTTTATATAGGCGCAATTAGATTTAATGAAGCCGATTTGTTTAATATTATAAATTCTGATTATATAGGATTAATACTAGCAGGATTAATATTACTTGGTTTGATAATACTATTTTATATTTTTAAAAGAGACAAAAAAAATTATTATATAACCAAGTTTACACAAGAAGGTGAAATTAATATTACATATGAAACAATTAAGTCAATTGCATTTAGAGCTACTTCACAAGTTAAGGGACTAAAAGAAGTTAAGGTATTTGTTAGACCAAGTGGTGATAAGCTTAACCTATTAATTAAAGTTCTTATTTTACCAGAGCTTAATATACCTCAAACTACTATGGAAATTCAAAGGCTGGTAAAAAGTCAAATAGAATCAGTTGCTGAAATACCTGTTGGAGATGTTAAAGTAGTTGTTGAAAATTTAGCAGTAACAACAAAGCTTCGTTAAGAAACGAGGTGTAATAATGAATAAGGAAGTATTATTAAATTATTTTTATAGAAATAAAGGTAAGATATTAGGTTTAATAATAGGATTAGTTTTTTCAATATTAACATTAACAATTGGTTTGTTTAAAACGGTCTTTATTGTCATTTGTACAGTTTTAGGGTATTATATTGGAAATAAGATAGATAATAATGAAGATGTAATTGAATTGTTACAAAGGATAATGCCAAATGAATGGAAATAATGGAGGAATGCATATGAGTAGAAAAGCTGCAAGAGAATTAGTTATGAAAATGATTTTTCAAATGGACTTATCAAATTCAACATCACAAGAAATAATAACTATGATTGAAGAAGAAAATGAAATAAAAGATTTAGAAGAACAAAAAGAATACATATTTGATTGTATAAAAGGTGTAGAAACTAACAAAAGCAAGATTGATGAATACATAGAAAAGTATTCTAAGGGATGGAAAATTAATAGAATTGCTAAAGTAGATTTAGCAATTATGAGACTTGCTATTTATGAAATGTTAAATAGAGAGGATGTACCTAACGCAGTTGCAATTGATGAGGCTATTGAGCTTGCTAAAAGATATGGTGGAGACAATTCACCTGCCTTTATAAATGGTATATTAGGGAATATAATCAAGGAAATTGGAAATGAGTAAAATATTAGGTATAGACACAAGTAACTATACTACTTCGGTTGCTGTTATTGAAGAAGGTACTTTAATATATGACAATAGAAAAATATTGGATGTTGATTTAGGTAAAAAGGGCTTGAGACAATCAGAAGCCCTTTTTCAGCATATAAAAAACTTACCAATACTATTAGAGTCACATAAAGTACAAAATATCAATGCAGTAGCAGTAAGTACAAAACCAAGACCATGTGAAGGTTCATATATGCCTGTATTTAAAGCAGGTGAAACTGTTGCAAAATCAATAGCAAGTGTTTTGGGTATTCCTCTAATTGAAACAACACATCAAGAAGGTCATATAGAAGCAGGTTGTTATTCAATAGGATTTAATGAGGATGAGTTTATTGTTTTTCATATGTCAGGTGGGACATCTGAAATATTAATGTATAATAAGAATAAAGAAAATACAGTTGAGCTCATAGGAGGAACAAAGGATATCAGTTTTGGACAGTTTTTAGATAGAGTAGGAGTGGCATTAGGTTTTGATTTCCCTGCTGGCAAATACGTAGATGAGCTGGCATTAAGCATAAAGGAAACAGAATTAATTATCCCATCAAGAGTTGAGGGTTTATATTTCAATCTATCAGGTCAAGAGACACAAGCACAAAAATATATTGAAAAAGGGCTTAAAAAAGAAGAAATAGCATTAGCAACAATAAAATGTATTGCTAAAACTTTAGATAAATTGATTGCAACATTGTTAAAAACATACAATAAAAAAATATTATTAATTGGTGGAGTTGCTTCAAGCAAATACATTGCAAAATTTATTAATAAAAAATATAATGGAAGTGTATTTATTTCAAAACCAGAATTTGCACAAGATAATGCGATTGGTGTTGCATTAATTGGATTGAAAAAGTTGTATATTTGTAATAACAGGAGAGATTGATATGGGAATGAATCCTATTACAGTATCTGAATTAAACAATTTTATAAAGGGATTAATAGAGCAAACACCTGAATTGAATCATGTGATTGTAAAGGGTGAAATATCAAATTTTAAACATCATTCTACAGGGCATATGTATTTTACTCTGAAAGACAATGAAAGTAAAATAAAGTGTGTAATGTTTAAGGGATACAATAGCTATTTAAAGATTAAACCAGAAGATGGTATGAAGGTTTTGATAACTGGATATGTTTCAGTATATGAAAGAGACGGAGCATATCAATTGTATTGTGTTGATATGAAAAAAGATGGTATTGGTGATTTATATTTAGCCTATGAAGAACTTAAAAAGAGACTAGAACAAGAGGGATTGTTTAGTAGTGAAAACAAAAAACAATTGCCACTTATGCCGAGAAGAATAGGTGTTGCAACTTCTAGTACAGGAGCTGTTATAAGAGACATAATTAATGTTTCCACAAGAAGATATAATAATATAGACATATTGCTATATCCTGTAAAGGTTCAGGGGCAAGGGGCTGCAGAGACCATTGTAGATGCAATTGAATACTTTAATACTAGAAATGATATCGATGTTATTATAATAGGTAGAGGTGGTGGCTCAATAGAAGAGTTGTGGGCTTTTAATGAAGAAATAGTTGCAAGAGCCATTTACAAAAGTAGAATTCCTATTGTATCTGCTGTTGGGCATGAAACGGATTTTACAATAGCGGATTTTGTTGCGGACTTAAGAGCTTCTACGCCTTCTCATGCAGCAGAAATGGTTGTTCCATCCTACAATGATTTGGTTTATAAAATAAGTTCAATTAAAAACAATTTAATAAATCAAGTTAATAGTAAAATTAAACATGATAGAATACATGTAGAAAGTTTAATATCTAAAGTTAAAATAAAGTCACCACAAAATAAAATTAACATGAGTTATCAGTATACTGATAATTTAAGAGAAAAACTAATAACAATCATTAATAATAAGCATACATTAAGCAGACATAGACTTGTTGTTCTTGCACAAAAATTAGATGCATTAAGTCCACTAAAATCTATAGGTAGGGGATTTGGAGCAGTTGTCAAGGATGATTTTTTAGTTAGAAGTATTAAACAAGTGGAAAATAATGATATAATAGATGTATATTTATCCGATGGAAAATTGAATTGTATGATTAAAAATAAAACGGAGGGCAAGTTATGGCAAGAGTAAAGAAAAATGAATATACATTTGAAGAAGCAATAAAAAGATTAGAAGAGATTGTTTCTGAAATAGAAGATAAAGATTTAAGTCTAGAAGAATCAATACTTAAGTTTAAAGAAGGAATGGAACTAGCAAGTTTATGTAATAAAAAGCTTGATGAAGCTGAACGAAAGATTAATATTTTAATTAAAGGGGAAAATGGTGAACTTACCGAAGAAGAATTCGCTGCTCAGGAGGAAGGAAATGAACTTTAAACAAAAGCTCCAACATAAACAGCAAATAATAAATAATAGACTAATGGAATTAATAAAAATAAACAATGTTCCAGAAACTTTAATGAATTCTATGAAATATAGTCTTGAGGCTGGTGGAAAAAGAATAAGACCTATATTAACATTGACTATAGCTGAAGCATTAGGTGGTAATACAGATGATGCAATGGATTTTGGTTGTGCTATCGAATTAATACATACATATTCGTTAATCCATGATGATCTGCCAGCTATGGATAATGACGACTATAGACGTGGTAAATTAACTAATCATAAGGTTTTTGGAGAGGCTATTGCTATACTTGCTGGTGATGCTTTGTTAAATTTTGCTTTTGAATTTTTATTAGAAAAAGCATCAAATAATCTAAAGGAACCATATATAAAGGCATTGTCAATCATATCAAAAGCTTCAGGTTCAACTGGCATGATTGGTGGTCAGGTTATAGATATAGAAAGTGGTAATAAAAAAATAAATTTAGATGAACTTTATAATATGCATAGATTAAAAACTGGTGCAATGATAGAAGCATCATGTATTGTTGGATGTGTTTTAGCAGAAAGATATGATAAAATTAATATTGTAAAAGAATATAGTCAAAATATTGGTATAGCTTTTCAGATAGTAGATGATATACTTGATTGTATAGGTGATAAAGAAAAGTTAGGTAAGTCAATTGGTAAAGATGAAAAAGACAATAAATCAACTTTTGTAACATTATTAGGTCTTGAAAGAGCAAAGGAGTTAGCAAAAGAACACACAGAAAAAGCTATATCTTTAGCTGAAGAAATTGATTCTACTGGTTTTTTAACTGATCTTACAAATTATCTTTTAAATAGAGAAAACTAATGCAATTAAATTAATATACCAAACTTGTAATACAAATTATGTTGTATAACAGATATGAATATGATAAAATAACATTCTGATTAGGGTGGTGCAGTATTCTAGTCAACTTAGTCCATCTTGAAGGCGGGGCTAAAAATCCGCCAAAGGGCACATCGATGAAGTTCCTTGTGCTGGCTCGCTACGCCCAGTAGTGGGTTGGTGCTGGGAGTAAGGGGGATGGGGCGACCGCAATGGCA
>JAOAFH010000145.1 GCA_026416355.1 Clostridiales bacterium
TATAAAAACTATTATCATTTAAAAGTTCTTTAATTGTTTCCCCTCTAACCGTATACCCCTTTGCTTGATAGAATTTAATATTAAAATTTTTATCTAAAACAACAATATGCCCAACGGACTTTATAAACTCAAGTTCCATAAACTTTTCATTAACAATTATGACAACCTTCTTTTGGTTGTAATCAATTTCAACTTTTAAATTATTTTCTTCTATATTTTTCTCTAATTTATATGAAGCTGACAAAACTTTGCCTGAAGAAAATTCTCCACCTTTACCAAACTTACCAATATACAAAAAATAATCTCCTTTATTTACGTTGTTATGTAAACCTAATACTTTTAAATCCTTACTATCTAATCCCCCATCATCATCTCCAAAGGATGTATCTCCTATAATTACTATATCTCCCTCTTCAATTTTCCCACTTCCATGTGGCAAAATGTACTTATTTCTTAGTCCAAAAATATCCTTTGCCCTATTATTAATAAATTGAATTTTTTGTTTTTCATCAACTACAATTAACCCTTCGTCTAATATGTCAAACAAATATACATATTCTAACCCCATATAACCACTCCTAAAACAATATTTATTAAGATTATACATAATTTTTTATATTTTAGCTAATGATAATTTTAAACACATTTTTAGGGGGTGAATTTGATGGATTCCCTAAGCAAAAATATATACCATAATCTAGAAAAAATTTTAACACATATTCCTAATACCTCAACACTAATAAAAAGAGAATTCCTTATTAATAAAAAAACAAAGGCAATGATTATTTACATATCCGGACTTACAAATCGTCAAGATATTGAAAGACATATTTTAACACCACTTATTAGCATTACAGAAGATATCGAAACTTTGCCCAATCCAATAGAGCACATTATACAAAATTATATTTCTATACCCGAAGTTAAAACAATAGATAATTTTGATAATATAACTATGGAAATATACAGAGGAAAAAGCCTCATTATTATAGACAAAATAAACAAAGCAATTTTATGTGAGACATCCAATGTTCCCCATAGAAGTATTCAAGAATCCAATGTAGAAAAAACACTTCGTGGTGGACGTGAATGTTTTGTTGAAAATCTAGAAATAAATCTTGCCCTACTACAAAACAAAATAAAATCAACTAAACTAAGAATTGAAAACTATGTTTTGGGAAGTGAAAATAAAGCCGATGCTGCCCTTATATATATGGATGGAATAATTGATCCCATTATATTAAATAACATTAAAGTAAAACTTGCAAAACTAAAAGATATACCATATGTTCTATGTACAGGATATATCGAACAGCTTATAGAAGATGCACCACTTTGTTTTTTCCCACATGCTAAAAATACCGAGAAACCTGACAAAGTAGTTTCTGACTTACTTCAAGGCAAGGCTGCTATACTAATTTCCGGTGCTCCCTATGCACTAATTGTTCCTGCACTATTTATAGAGTTTTTCCAAGGATTCGAAGATTATTCCCAAAGAATATTGACATCTACATTTGTTAGGTTAACAAGAATTCTCTCTGCTTTAGTAGTTTTAGTTGCAACCCCAATGTATCTAACAGTGCTTAACTATAACTCCGAGTTAATCCCTGTAAAGCTTATGAAAATTATATACGATTCAAGGCTTGGTATCCCTTTCCCCCCTTTTATTGAAATACTTATTATGGAACTTTCAGTTGAACTTTTACGTGAAGGTGGTCTTAGACTTCCTACACCAATTGGTCAAACTCTAGGTATTGTTGGAGGTATTGTAATTGGTGATGCTGCTGTTAGAGCTGGCCTTGTTAGCCCTACTACTCTTGTTGTTGTTGCAACAACTGTTATTGCATCATTTTTAATTCCTAACTATGAAATGGCACTATCCATTAGATTTATTAGATTCCCTATGCTGATATTAGCACAGCTTTTCGGTTTTTTAGGTGTTATTGTAGGTTTTTATTTGCTTATTGTAATTTTAATAAATTCCGAATCATTTGGTGTTCCCTATTTTGCTCCATTTGCACCACTTAAAATACCTGATATGAAGGATGCAATAATTCGTTTTCCACTAAAAGATTTGCAAAGAAAACCAGATATTCTTACTATAAAGAAGGGGAAAAAATGAAAAAAACTAACCATATTATTACCCAAAATCAATACATTTTTTTACTTGTAAGTGCAGTTATTGGAATTGGAATTATTTCTGCACCAAACTCTTTATGTCAAACAGCTGAACAAAGTGGATGGATTGCCATAATGCTAGGTGGAATTTATCCTCTTGTTATTTCATATTGTGCTTATTTAAATTACAAGTACTTTGGTAATATGTATTTTTTCGAACTCAATAAAAAACTCTATGGAAAAATCGGGGCATACTTAGTTTTTTTCTTTTTCTTTTGT
The DNA here is from genome assembly GCA_026416355.1 of Clostridiales bacterium. Taxonomy (GTDB): domain Bacteria; phylum Bacillota; class Clostridia; order Clostridiales; family Caloramatoraceae; genus Thermobrachium. The sequence continues at coordinate 2,398 of JAOAFH010000145.1, forward strand.
ACCATATTATTCTATGAAGCTTCAATAATTGCTGGATTTACAAACCTTTTAAATTCAAGTATTTCTTCCTTTTTACCTGTTTATCTAATTATTTTTATATTAACTTTTGTTACTGTATTTACTGCATACTTTGGTCTTCAAACCGTCGGAAGACTTGCTGAAATTATTTTTTATTCATCATCAATTTTATTTCTATTTCCTCTTTTAACATTTTCTAAAGGAAATATTGTTAATATACTTCCTGTAATTTCTTCGTACCATAAAATAATAGAATCTATACCATCGTCATTTTATGCATACGCAGATATTGAACTTGCCTTTTTTATAATGCCATTTGTTTTACAAAAGAATGATTTCAAAAAGGCAGGTATAAAAGCATCAACAATTATTATTGTTATTTATACTTTTTTAGTATTCACATCAATATATATACTAGGATATGAAGTAGCAAGCAAAATATATTTTACATTAATTTACCTTATGGAAGTTGCAGAAATCCCAATAATTACAGATTTTAAAGCTATATTTATATTCCTTTGGAGTGGAGTTGTTTTTAAAGCAATTGCCTGTAATCATTTTGTTGTTTCATATACATTCTCTAAACTTACTAAACTTACATATAAAAAGAGTTGTTTAATTGTATCTCCTTTTATATTAGGGGTTGCAATAGCTATGATACCTGCCCACGGCAGAACACAAATTTTAGATAAAATAGTACCATACATAGTACCAATAACCATATTATACTCAATTATTACCGCAATAATGGTTCTAATTAAAGGAAGGCGAAAACTATGAAAAGAAAACTTTTACCTTTTATAGTTTTATTATTATTAACACTTATGTTAAATAGTTGTTACAGCATGGAACCATTAGAAAACCTATCTGTTATGATTGGAATAGGATATGATTATGAAGAGAATAAAGATAAAAGAATCAGCGACCCAATCGAGCTTATTGTATTTAAAGGGGATAGAGAAATTAAAAGATTTGTCTCACAAGGTAAAGCTGAAACAATATATAACACAGTCAACGATAGACAAACAATAATGAGTAAAAAATTCCTTGTAGGAACTGAAAAGGTTTATTTAATTAGTAAAAGAAGAGCAGAATATGGAATAGAGGATTTGCTTGATGTTTTAATTAGAGATAACAATAGAAGTGAACTTGCCTATGTTACAGTTACCGATGGCCCTGTTGATGAATTCTTTAGTCTTGAACCAATAGACTATAATACATCTTCTGAAGCAATAGAAGGAATACTTAAATTTTGTAGTTTAGCTAATTTTTTCCCAAAAGATGTAAATATATTTGAACTTTTGTCCATGTATAACCAAACTGGAAGAAGAATTATACTGCCTTTTATAAAAAATGATAATGGAATACCTAAAATTTCAGGTATTTGTGTTTTTGATAAAGCTAAACTTAAATATATAATACCGCTAGATGAAGCATTTTATATAAATATGTTAAGAAGTAGAAAAAGCAATGGATATATAAGTGTCTTAAAAGAAAATAACAACAAACTTTGTTATACAGTTAAAGCAACTAATTTTGTTGATGTCAATGTAGATTATGAAGACAAATTAATATACAACATAAATGTAACTCTAAAATGTGTGCTTAAAGCCGATTCAATAAACAATAAGCCTCTTTCTGCAAAAGAAGCTAAAGAGATAGAAAAAGCATTAGAAGAAAAAGTAAAGGCTGAACTTACAAAAACAATTGATGATGTTCAAAATAAATATAAAGTTGATTGCTTTGATATAACAAAATATGCCGCTGCTAAATTTGGAAAACATAGTCCACTTTTAAGTGATGAGGAATTTCAAAGGGCCAAAATAAATGTTGATGTCAAGGTTAAAATAGTAGACCTAGGAAGAAGTATAAAATAAAAATTCATTGATAATTTGGTTTTCCATTGCATTGCATTTGTCTATTTCCTCCAATATAGTTCCTTCCTTCATAAAAATTATTTTGTCACAAATCCTTAGTGCTTGATAGATGTTGTGGGTAACAACCACTATGCATCTATCTTCTTTTTTACTCTTTTTTATTGCCTCCTCTATAATTCTAGTATTTTTAGGGTCAATACTTGATGTTGGTTCATCAAACAGCATTAAATCTAAGTTTTGTGCTAAAACCCTTGCAATAGCCACCCTTTGCATCTCTCCTCCTGATAAAAGGGTGGCATCTCTTTTTAAATAATCCTTTAGCTCTAAAGAATCTAAAATACTGTCTATTTCCTCGATAGGCTTAGTTGACCAATTTATCGCCATTTTTATATTCTCTTCAACAGTTGTTTTGAATATATATGGTTTTTGTGATAAAACTGAAATTAATCCCTTTGGAGTAACTAATTGATCACATTCATTTTTATAGCTAATTTCTCCATAATAATCTTTAATTTCTCCACTTATTATCTTAAGTAGAGTGCTTTTGCCTGAACCATTTGCCCCAAGTATTCCATATATATTGCCATCTTTAAAAACTTGACTATTTATTTTAAGCTCAAAATCTTGATTTTTATATAATAAATTATTTATTGCAACCTCCATATTCTAGCGCTCCCTGTTAAATTTTATAACCATTGAATTAACAACATAAGATAGAATAAGCAATATAATTCCTATTGCTAGTGCACTATCAAAATTGCCCATGTTTGTTTGTAATACTATATAAGTTGTCATAACTCTTGTTTTATGTTCAATATTACCACCTACTAGCATAACGGCCCCTACTTCAGAAATTGCTCTTGAAAAGCCTATTAAAATGTTTGAGTAAATATTGTATTTAAGTTCATTGAATACAACTTTATAACTACTAATACTATCTGCATTAAGATTATTAAGTTCAGCTAATATTAGCTTTCCCTTTGTATTTATAATATTAATAGTTGTTCCCATAATTATTGGAACAACTATTAATACTTGTGCAATAACCATAACTGTTGGTGTAAATAATATTCCTAAGCTTCCAAATGG
>JAOAFH010000178.1 GCA_026416355.1 Clostridiales bacterium
ATTGAAAAAATTGAAACAGAAAGACGCATGGCACTAGAGGGATTATGTATGGAGGAGATGAAGAAAGATGAATGACAAGTATATAATTCTCTCAATAGCCAAGCGAGAAATAGAGAAGAAACTGAACCAAGCACAAAAAGAGGCAGACAAGAAAAGTGAGAAACTAAGACAAATGGATATAGACAAAGTATCTCACGCAAGGCGAAGAACAGCAAGGTTTAATCTTGAGAGAGCTTGCGAGAAACGGGATAGATGGGAAAGGCGATTAGACGAGGTTAATAAGTGGATGGAGGGATTGAAATGATAGAAAAAATACATGGGAAACACTATCTGATATGCGATTGTTGTGGAGATGAATTTGAGTTTGACAGCTATGATAAAGCTATTCAATTCAAAAGAGAAAATGACTGGAAAAGCAGAAAATATAATGGAGAATGGGAAGATATATGCGACTATTGTATGGAGGAGATAGGAGAATGAGAATTGATTTTCAAAAGGCACTCAAAAATTGTAAGAAGTGTCCAAGATATAGCGACAAACCGATATTCGGCAAGTGTCTTGCGACAAGAAGTGATATATTAAAATGTGCTTATAGAGAATTAAACAAAATGTTTGGAGGTATAGACAATGAATAAAGTAATTTTAATAGGCAGACTAACTAAAGACCCAGAACTAAAATTCATACCAGGAAGTGGAACGGCAGTATCAAACTTCACTTTAGCAGTTGATAGAAACTACATAAATGCAGAAGGGAAAAAAGAAACAGACTTTATTCCAGTTATTTGCTGGAGAAAGCTTGCTGAACATGTTGCAAACAACCTAAATAAGGGAAGGCTTGTGGCAGTATCTGGGTCTATTCAAACAAGAAAGTATCAGGCTCAGGATGGAAGCACAAGATATGTAACTGAGGTTGTTGCAGACGAAGTTAAATTTCTAGATTGGCCAAAGGACGGAGGTTCTGCACAAAGAACATCTACGCAATCATATGGTCATGATTATGAGTCACCAATGGAGACATTTGGCGGATTCATGGAGGTAGATGGAGAAGAAGAAGTTCCATTCTGATCTAATTCTAAAGGTAAGGAGGGTTGAAAAATGGCAAACGCAAAAGGAAGCTTTAGACAAAGAAAGAAGAAGAGAGTTTGTGCTTTCTGTATGGATAAAGTAGAATATATCGATTACAAGGATATAGCTAAGCTTAAGAAGTATGTTACAGAAAGAGGTAAGATACTTCCAAAGAGAATCACAGGAAACTGTGCAAAGCATCAAAGAGAGCTTACTATAGCTATAAAGAGAGCTAGAAATATAGCTTTACTTCCATACACAGCTGAATAATATTGTAAAAAAAGTGCCTTAAGAGGCACTTTTTATTTTATATTAAAATTAAATATGCTATAATTGTATTAATGTAAATTTCTAAGCTTGGGGGGATTTTGATGTTTAACGCAGATGAATTAAATATATTAGATAATATAAAATTAATAGAAAATTATAAGGCATTTTTGTTATCTTCTGTTGCCGACCTTTATGCTAGCATGGCAAAGGGAAATAAATCAAGCACAGATGAAATAATAGATGAGCTTTCAGAGATAGTTATATTATCCTATATGCTTGGACGAAGACTGGGAATCAATTTTTCGCAAATTGATGATAAAGTAATAAAAAAGCTAAAATTAGGGCTTTTAAAGGAAGATGAATCGGATACACAATATCAAGATTGTGCAAAATTGATTCAATACATTAAAGAAGGAAGAGAGGTTTAATCTATATTATGAATAGAGGGACATCTACACGTTCAATGGTTGAAGCAGGACTTTTGACAGCTATTAACGTTGTATTAATATTAATTAGTTTTTATGTGCCTGTTGTTTATTTTGTTGGGTTGTTTTTGTGGCCAATTCCAATTGCATTAACTCATTTAAGACATGGAATAAAGTATAGTGTACTTTCAATTATATCAACAGGTGTTTTGGTTGCATTTTTAATTGACCCAATTACAGCAATTTCATTTGCAATAGTTTATGGAGTATTGGGACTTGCAATGGGTTATTCAATTAAAAATAGAAAATCAATTAGCTTTACATTTATGTTAATGACGCTTTGTGTATTTTTATCAACGGCTGTTATGGTAAGATTATCAAGCTTAATTATAGGTCAGGATGTACTAAAGGAAGCAATTGATATGATTCAGGAATCAACTAAAATGGCAAAGGAAATGTATACAGCAATAGGTGTTCCTGAAGAACAAATTAATTTAGTTTTAGATAAGATGATACCATCACCTGACTATATAAAATTAATGCTTCCAGGTGCAATGCTTATGTATTCTGTTATTACTGCACTTGTAAGTTATCTCTTTGCATACAAGATATTTAATAGATTTGGATATAAACTAGAAAAGATTAGACCATTATCAGAGTGGTATGTAACAAGAAAATTTGCAACAGCTATTTTGGTAATAGTTTTAATAAGTTTTATATTGGTTACAATGAATGTTAATAATGCAATGATGTATTATATTAATGCACAAATGATATTTGCAACGGTGTTTAACATAAATGGTATAGCAGCAGTTGACTATTACCTGATAAAAAAGCAAGTGAAGGGTGCATTAAGATTTATAATAATTTTATTTATAGCCACATCACCACTTGGTAATTTATTTGTTATACTTGGAATATTAGATTATGTATTTAACTATAGAAAACTAGATGATACAAGGATAATAATAAAATAAAAATTTTAATTCCTCCAAGGAGGAGATATTATGGATAATAAATTTTATAAATTTTTCCCTAATACAAAACTATATATGACATTTATTGCTATACTCATAGCTGTTCTTTTGTATTATAATTTAAATCTTGGGCTTATAGGCCTTGCTTTATATGGATATTTAACCTACTACAATTTAAAAATAAATAGAATAAGAAACTATGAGTTTTCTAAGTTTGTAGAGGATTTGTCAGCAGATATAGATATAGCAGGGAAAAATACTCTCTCTAGAATACCAATTCCACTTGTTATTGTTAATGCAAGTGGTAAAATACTTTGGGCCAATGCTCTTTTTTATAGAAGCACTAAGGTAAATCTATATGGAAAAGATATAAACGATTTTATATCAGGATTTAATTCAGATGATGTTGTTAAAAACAATAAAAATGTTTATGAAAAGGTTACAATAAAGGACAAAGTTTATAATGTTTTAGTTAGCCCTGTTGAAACTGAAAAGGAAAAAAATAGGTTTATTTATCTTTTATATTTTATAGACTATACAAACTATTACACTCTTTATGAAATGTATAACGACAAAAAATCAATAGTTGCTCTTTTAGAAGTTGATAATTTTGATGAAGTAATAAAAAGTACAGAGGATATAAATAGGCCAACACTTTTAGCAGAAATAGACAACAGAATAAATGCATTTGCATATTCTATTGAAGCCTTGATTAGAAAATATGACAATACAAAGTATATACTTATATTTGAAAATCAACATTTTGAAGGATTGGTTGAAAATAAATTTGATATATTAGATAAAATAAGAGATATAGATGTAGGAAACAAGCTTCCTGTAACATTAAGCATTGGTATAGGTAGAAATGGTGATAGTATAGAAAAAACACATCAATTTGCAGTAGCTGCAAAGGATTTAGCACTAGGTAGAGGTGGAGATCAGGCTGTTGTAAAAGATGGTGATAGATTATCCTTCTTTGGAGGAAAAACAAAGGAAGTAGAAAAAAGAACTAGAGTTAGAGCAAGGGTTATTGCACATGCTCTATCAGATTTAATAGAACAAAGCAACGATGTTGTTATTATGGGACATGAAACACCTGATATGGACTGTTTAGGGGCTGCCCTTGGTATGTATAGGGGAGTAAAATTAAAGGAAAAGAACGCCTATATAGTTTTAAATAATATAAACAGTTCAATTGAAAGGATAATGGATAGGATATCTAAAAATCCTATATATAATGGTATTTTTATAAATAACGAAACAGCAAAGCAAAAGGTAGAAGAAGGAGCACTTCTTATTATATTAGATGTTCATAGAAAGAAATTTGTTGAATATCCTCATTTAATTGATATAGCAAAAAATATTGTTATAATTGACCATCATAGAAAAAGTGCAGACTTTATAGATAATGCAACAATGACATATATAGAAACCTATGCATCTTCAACATGTGAATTAGTTACAGAAATACTTCAATATCTAACTGAAAAGCCAAAGATTGAGCCACTTGAACTGCAGGCTCTTATGGCTGGAATATATTTAGACACCAAAAATTTTTCACATAAGACAGGAGTTAGAACATTTGAAGCTGCAGGATTTTTAAAGAAAAATGGTGTTGATATAACAGAGGTTAAAAAACTATTTATGGATGATATAGAAACATATAGAGAAAGGACTTCACTTGTTGCAAACGCTGAAATAAATGATAAAATAGCTATAGCAGCATATGAAGGAACAATTAAAAATACACTGGTTATACCTCAAGCAGCAGATGAACTTTTAAGTCTAGAGGGGGTAGAGGCTTCCTTTGTGCTTGCAAAAGTAGATGATGAGGTTATGATAAGTGGAAGATCACTAGGAAATATAAATGTTCAAGTGATACTTGAAAACCTTGGTGGTGGAGGTCATATGACCATTGCAGGTGCACAGCTTAATAATATTAGTATAGATGATGCTAGATTTTTACTAAAGGAATCAATCAAAAAATACTTAAAGGAGAGTGACGATAAATGAAGGTAATTTTAAAGGCAGATATTAAGGGTGTAGGTAAAAAGGACGAAATAATAAATGTATCAGATGGATATGCAAGAAACTTTTTATTTCCTAAGAAGCTTGCAGTAGAGGCTACTGAGGGAAATGTTAGAGTTTTAGAAGAACAAAAGGCTAAGGAGGCAGAAAAGAAAAGGGAAGAAATTAAAAAGGCTCAAGAGCTTGCAAAAAAGATTTCTGAACTTATAGTTAATGTTTACGTAAAGGTTGGGGACAACGGAAAAATATTTGGTTCAGTAACATCAAAGGATATAGCAGATGCATTAAAGAGTCAACACAATATAGATATAGACAAGAAAAAATTTGATTTAGGTGAAGCTATTAAGATTGCAGGAGTTTACACAGTTGATGTAAAGGGATATCCAGAGGTTACTGCAAAACTTAAAGTTTCTATTTCACAAAAATAGAGAGGAGTATTTCATTGAATAAAAACAATAACGTAGCAATGGATTTAAGAAACGAATTTACTAATATGATGAAGGACATAGACATACAAGTAGAAGCTATAAAGGAACTTTTAAATAAACTATATGGAGAAAAGTATATAAACGAAGCACTTAAAAAATTAAATTTAAAAAAGCAGTTTAAAAGCGACAATATAGAGGATAAGATATTTGCTCTACAAAAACTTGTATTAAAAAAGCAAGATTATGTTGATAATCCAATTGAATGCTTATATGAAATTAAAAAGGAGCTATCTAAAAAGATAGCTCTAAGACATGTTGAAAATGAGATAGAGGAGGAGGTTGAAAAATACCTCCTTGAAAAACAGGACAAGCTTATAGAAGAAGTTAAGCTTAGTATAATCAAAAAGAAAAATGGTGTAGAAAACAGCAAAACAATTAAAAAGTTAGTTGAACTACAAAAGTTAGATGCAATTAAACTATCTAAATCAATAATGGAGTTTTTAAGACCTGAGGATAAGGATGAAATAATAGGACAAGAGAGGGCTTTAACATCACTTATATCAAAACTATGTTCACCATATCCTCAGCATATTATTTTATATGGTCCTCCTGGAGTTGGTAAAACAACTACCGCAAGACTTGCACTTAAAATAGCAAAGCAAATAAAATCATCTGTATTTATGGAGGATGCTCCATTTGTTGAGGTAGATGGAACAACTCTAAGATGGGACCCAAGGGAGATAACAAACCCATTACTTGGTTCAGTGCATGACCCTATATACCAAGGTTCAAAGAGAGAACTTGCTGAATCAGGTACACCTGAACCAAAGATTGGACTTGTTACAAAGGCACATGGTGGAGTATTGTTTATTGATGAAATTGGTGAAATGGACTATATGCTTCAAAATAAACTTTTAAAAGTTTTAGAGGATAAAAAGGTTGAATTTTCATCATCCTATTATGATCCAGATGATGAGAATATTCCACAGTATATAAAGAAGCTGTTTGATGAAGGTGCACCTGCTGATTTTGTGTTGATTGGAGCAACCACAAGGGATCCTAGTGAAATTAATCCTGCTCTTCGCTCAAGATGTGCAGAGGTTTATTTTGAGCCTTTAACAAAAAAAGATATACAGACTATTGTTTTAAACGCAGCAAATAAGTTAAAAATTACAATAGAGGATAGGGCTGTTGAAGCAATTAGTGAATATACAATAGAGGGAAGACGTGCTGTAAATATATTAGCAGATGTATATGGTTTTGTTGTTCAAAAAAGAGGACAAGAAGATATAACTATAACACTTGATGATGTACATGAAGTGGCAGCACTTTCAAGGCTTACACCTCAATTTAAAAACTATTCTAAGGAAGATAAGGAAATAGGAAAGACATATGGACTTGGAGTATATGGCTTTTTAGGTTCTATTTTAGAAATAGAAGCAGTGGCATTTAAAAAGGACAATCCTTCAGGAAATGTGAGATTTAATGATACCGCAGGTTCAATGGCGAAGGATTCAGTTTTTAATGCTGCAACAGTTATAAGAAAAATAACTGGTGAAGATTTATCATTCTATGATGTTCATGTAAATGTAGTTGGAGGCGGAAATATAGATGGGCCTTCTGCTGGACTTGCAATAACTCTTGCTATTTTAAGCGCCATAGAGGATAAGCCTCTAAGACAGGATATAGCCATAACAGGTGAGATTTCTTTATCAGGACATATTAAGCCTGTTGGTGGAATTCCTGAAAAAATATATGGTGCAATTCAGGGTGGAATAAAAAATATTATTATTCCAAAGGAAAATATAAAGGATGTTCCATCAAATTTAGATGATGTTAATATCATTGCAGTTGATAATATAAATGAAGTACTTGAGATTGTATATTAGGAGGTGAGAAAATGGAAGCTCCTTTAAGAGTTCCTCCCCATAACCTAGAGGCAGAACAGTCTGTTTTAGGTGCTATGATTTTAGAGAACGAAATAATATTTGAAGTGGCCGAAGTATTAAATGGAGATGAATTTTATAAAGAGGCACACAAGATTTTGTATAGTGTGATAATGGAGATATATAACGACAGCAAGCCAGTTGACATGATAACATTGGTGGATACTTTAAAGAGCAGGGACTTGCTTGAGGCAATAGGAGGAATTTCTTATTTAAGCGACCTTGTTTCCTCTGTACCTACAGTCTCAAATGCTAAACACTATGCCAAAATTGTTGAGGAAAAATATCTTTTAAGAAGCTTAATCTCTGCATCCCATAGAATAATGGACAACTGTTACAATGAACAGGATGATGTAGAACAAGTATTAGGAGATGCAGAAAAGAGTATTTTTGACATATCACAAAAGAAGAAAAATGAAGATTTCGAGGCAATAAAGCCTATTATAGAAAGAAGTTTTGAACAAATAGAACATGTATTTAAGTTTAAGGGAGATACAACAGGTATTCCATCAGGATTTGTAGACCTAGATAGTAAGACATCGGGATTCCAAAAGGGCGACTTTGTTCTAGTTGCAGCAAGACCTTCTATGGGAAAGACAGCATTTGTTTTAAATATTGCACTTCATGCAGCACTAAGGGCTGGTAAAAGTGTTGCAATATTTAGTTTGGAAATGTCTAAGGAGCAGCTAGTATACAGAATGCTGTGTGCTGAAGCAAATGTTGATATGCTAAAGCTTAGAACAGGGGAACTTGATGATGAGGATTGGATTAGGCTTGCAAGGGCAGCAAGCCCAATGTCTAAGGCATCTATTTATATAGACGATACACCAGGTATTTCTATAATGGAGATGCGCTCAAAGTGTAGAAGATTAAAGATGGAAAAGGGACTTGATTTGATAATGGTTGACTACTTGCAGCTTATGAGTGGTGGTAAAAAGTCTGAGAGTAGACAACAAGAAGTTGCAGAGATATCAAGAAACCTAAAGGCAATAGCAAAGGAAATGAATGCTCCTGTTATTGCACTATCTCAGTTATCTCGTGCACCTGAGGCAAGAGCTGACCACAGACCAATTTTGTCAGATCTTAGAGAATCAGGTTCTATAGAGCAGGATGCCGACCTTGTAATGTTCTTATATAGAGATGAATATTATAACAAGGAATCTGAAAAGAAAAATATTGCAGAAGTAATTATAGCAAAGCAAAGAAACGGTCCAACAGGAACTGTTGAACTTGCTTGGCTTGGTCAATTCACTAAGTTTGGAAATTTGGATAGGTTCCATAATGCATAGAAAGAGCATAGTTTGGTGCAAAGCACCAAACTATGCTCTTTTATAATGTTTGTATCCATATATATGAGTATGCATCAGATGGCATTCTTAGGTCTCCTCTTGGTGAGAAACATACACTACCAACCTTTGGACCATCAGG